>JAXMLI010000289.1:0-7706 GCA_034368785.1 Smithellaceae bacterium
TGACAAAAAAATACCGCACATAGGACGCTATATGTCGGGGGTGGCGTGGTATAGTTGAGGAAATTGAAACAAAGACTCAAAGAAGAAAGAAGTGAAGTCGTGATATTTTGTCACGGGTTGAAGTTGACTACGCCAGACGGGAGGCATTCCCATGGCAAATGAAGCTCAGAAAACCGAGCAAACCGGCCCGAAGAAAGGGCGAGGTGCTTACTGGGGCTGGAAGAAGGCAGCGAAGAAGGAATCCACCCAGGTGCGAAGGGAGATGGATAAGTCAGAAGAAAAGCCTAAGTCCGGGGAGTTGGAGATCAGGGACATGGTGCGGAAGCCGGCTTGAAGGCGGGATAGCACCCTGTTGCCCGAGAGTGAACCTTTCAATCTTTTCTGTTGCTGAGGTATCGCGAATGGCAGGACCTTTCTACGCGCATACGAAAGACAACGAGCCACCGGATCGGTGGCAGCTTCTAGAGGATCATCTGTCCGGAACTGCTGACCGGGCATCAGCTTTTGCCGCAGTTTTCAATTCCGCTGACTGGGCGCGAGCTGCCGGAATACTCCACGATATAGGCAAGGCTCACCCCGATTTTCAGGCATATCTGCGTCGCTCGGGAGGTGTTGAAGCATCGGAATACGATGAGCAGGGTACAGGTTCCCACCCCAACCACTCAGGGGCTGGCGCTATTTTGGCCCATGAAAAATGGCGCAATATCATCGGTAAAACTCTCGCCTATATTATCGCAGGACATCATGCAGGCCTGCCGGACTGGTTCGGCGGCCGGGATTCGCTCCCTTATCGCCTTGAGGGTGAGAAAATTGTTGCAGATACTGTCCGCAATTATGCTGGACCATTCGTTGATGCCCTCCCCGTCAATATCCGGCCGCCAGACTTAGCAATGCATTGCCACAATCAGGATGCCATTGCCTACCATCTCTGGGTCCGGATGATTTTTTCATGTCTGGTTGACGCCGACTTCCTCAACACGGAAGTATTCATGGACGCAGACAAACATGCCCAACGCCCAACCTTTCCCTCGCTGTTAGAATTAAAATCACGTTTTGACCAGCAAATGCGGAAGATGACGGAGAAGGCGCCGGACACTTTCGTGAATCGTATCAGGGCAGAAATTCTTAACACATGTCGTACTGCGGCTGTGCAACCTTCGGGAATATTCTCACTCACCGTCCCAACGGGCGGCGGCAAGACCCTTTCGGGTACTGCTTTCGCTTTGGATCATGCGACCCAACCCCAACACAACAGGTGCCGGATCATCTACGTCATTCCCTACACCAGCATCATTGAGCAGACAGCCGATGAGCTTCGGAAATACTTTGGATCGGATAATGTAGTCGAGCATCACAGCAACATTGCCCCGGAAAGAGAGAAGGAATCGCCGCGACTCACCCTTGCAGCAGAAAACTGGGATGCGCCGGTTATCGTTACCACCAGCGTCCAGTTTTTTGAATCGCTTTATGCCGCCAAACCAGGGCGCTGCCGTAAGCTGCATAATATTGCCAACAGCGTGGTGATCCTCGATGAAGCTCAGCTTCTTCCACCGGAACTGCTCCATCCTTGTGTTGAGGCACTCAATCGACTTGTTTCCGATTACGACGTAACGGTTGTGCTTTCTACCGCCACCCAGCCTGCATTGCCGAACCTCTGTCAGCCTCCGCGCGAAATTATCCCCCACACTGTTTCTCTTTACGAACAACTCAAGCGGACGAATATCGTTTTCCCCAAAGCCGAAGAAATGAACGTGCCTCGCGACTGGCCTTCCCTCGCCGCCGAACTTGCCGCATATGAACAGATGTTATGCATCGTGAACACCCGCCCGGATTGCTATGCGCTGTGGAAAGAGATGCCGGAAGGCACGATCCATCTTTCGGCGCTCATGTGCGGCGCACATCGCTCGCAAATCATTGGCGATATCAAAGCGCGGTTGCCTCGCGGCGAACCGTGCCGCGTGATCAGCACGCAACTTGTCGAGGCGGGCGTCGATATGAGCTTCCCGGTGGTTTATCGCGCCCTGGCAGGACTTGACTCGATCAACCAGGCCGCTGGACGCTGCAACCGTAACGGCGAACAACCAGAACTTGGAGACGTAAAGGTATTCATAGCGCCCAAACCAGCCCCGCTTGGATTGCTCCGCAAGGGGGAAGACGCGACCAGGGAGCTGGCATCAATGCCCGGCTTCACTCCCGATACGCCGGATACATTTCGGCGCTACTTCGAAAAATATTATTCGAGCGTCAATGATACCGGAGAAGACTGGTGGAGGGAAAATCTGGTAAAAAACGTAAATCCCGACGGTCATGTCCAGTTCCGCACTGCGGGAAAGGAGTTCCGACTGATCAAGGAGCTGTCCGTGCCGATCATCGTCCGCTACGGCGGCAACGATAAAATGATTGATCGATTGCGGTTTGCCGGACCATCCCGCGAGGTAATGCGCGCACTTCAACGTTATACGGTCAGCGTTAAACCCAATGTAGCAAGTCGTTTGTCGGCCGAAGGCCTTATCGAAGAAATCCACGACGGGATTCTTGTTCAGGCGGACTCGACACTCTATCGTCCAAACATCGGTCTTGATATTTATCGGGAGGTTTACAATCCGGAAGATCTGTACATTTAACCCACCATGAAAGGATGCTGCCTATGAAAGGATTTTGTCTTGAAGTAAGCGGCGACTACGCCTGCTTCACCCGGCCGGAGATGAAGGTTGAACGTGTCAGCTATGATGTGATCACCCCTTCCGCGGCCCGCGCCGTATTCGACGCCATCCTTTGGAAACCTGCCATTTATTGGCAGGTTAGGAAAATTGAGGTGCTGGTGCCGGTGAAGTGGATTTCGGTTCGCCGCAACGAGGTCGGCAAAGTGGCCTCGCCGCGTTCGGAGGGCATATTCATTGAGGACGACCGCCAGCAGCGCGCCGGGCTCTTCCTGCGTGATGTGAAATATCGCCTCTACGCCGAATTCATCTTTGTCCCGCCGGAGAAACGCGGCACAGTGATCAATCCTGTTCCCGAATGGCTTGTTGACCCCGACGAGGCCGGTGACCTCAAAAAACCCGACCTCCACAAGGATGAAACCGAAGCGAAGTACGCCGCCATGTTTGAACGCCGCGCCCGCAAAGGCCAGCATTTCCATCAACCTTACCTCGGGTGTCGTGAGTTCGCCGCCGATGTGCGTCTGGTCGAGCCGGCCGCAGAACCCGCCACGCCCGTCCCCGAGACACGCGACCTCGGCTGGATGCTCTACGATCTGGACTATTCCGACCCTGGAGACATCAAGCCCATGTTTTTCCGGGCCAAGATGGAAGGGGGCGTTATTCGCGTTCCACCGCCCGACAGTGAGGAGGTGCGCAAATGATCCTGCAAGCGCTCAAGGAATACTATGACCGTAAACCAGAGCTTCCACGTGAAGGTTGGGAAATGAAAGAAATTCCTTTTCTTGTTCTTCTCAATCAAGAGGGTGATTTTATTGGTTTTGAAGACACGCGAGAAGGCGAAGGGAAAAGAATCCGTGCCAAATCGTTTCTCGTCCCGTCGCTAGGTGAAAAGAAGGGAAATGGCATCAAGTCCAATCTGTTCTGGGAAAATATTGAGTACATGTTCGGAATTCCGGTGCCAACAGAGACAAAGAAAACACCAGATATGGATCGCGTACACAAGCAGCACCAAGAATTTAAAACTCGCATTGCAGCCATCAGTGGGGAATGTAAAACGCTTGGAATAGTTCGGTGTTTTCTTGAAACAAAATGCCAGGACGCTGTCAAGAATGATAAATTATGGGGAGAAGTATTCAAATTAAATCAAAGCCTTCTCTTATCTGTGATTGATAGCGGGCCTGTTACAAACAACCCGGAGCTTCGCCGACTGATAGACGCTTCTCCGACCATACGCGGACCTAGAGGGCGGTGCTTGCTGACGGGAAGGGAAGACGAGATTGTGGCGCTGGAGCCTCCTGTCAAAGGTGTTCGTGGGGCTAATTCTTCAGGTGCCAGCCTTGTCGCTGTCAACAATGAGATCACAAATGGCACGAATTCTGGTGCCGTCCCTGCCTTCGCCTCGTTTATGAAGGAAAAGGGATATAACTCTCCCATAGGCAAAACAGCCTCGTTTGCCTATACAACGGCATTGAACCATTTGCTCGGCAAAGATTCACGGCAGAAACTTCAGATTGCCGATGCAACCGCTGTTTTTTGGTCGGAAAAGGCATCCTCTTTCGAGAAGGATGCCTTTTTCTTCTTTTCCGAACCGCCCAAAGATGATCCGGACCGCAACACGGAAGCCGTCAAGGCGCTATATAAAACAATCTGGAGCGGCGCCTACGTGGTGCCTGATGACAACACGCGATTCTATGTTCTTGGCCTTTCCCCAAACTCAGCTCGTATTGCCGTGCGTTTCTGGCATGTCGGCACTGTTCGGGAAATGGGATCAAGACTCAAACAGCATATTGACGATCTTGCCATTACGCACCGCGTCAAGACTGAATCGGCCCTGCCGATGCGAAGGCTTCTTCGTTCAATCGCTGCCCAGGCAAAGGATGACAACATACCCCCAAATCTTGCGGGGGAGATGATGCGGGCGATTCTTGACGGAACCCTCTATCCGGCCACGCTTCTTCAGGCCGCCATCCGCCGGAACCGCGCGGAACAGGCTAAAAAGAATCAAAGAACCGGGAAGCCAGAGCCCAATGTTCCGTATGAACGGGCCGCACTGATTAAAGCCTATTTGAACCGCTCGCTACGTTTTCATAACCAAACAACCGAAAAGGAGATCACCATGTGTCTCGATCCAGCAAACACCAATATCGGCTATCGTCTTGGGCGCCTCTTCGCTGCACTGGAAAAAATTCAATCCGAGGCCAACCCTGGTATCAATGCCACCATCCGCGACCGCTTTTACGGAGCTGCTTCCAGTACTCCGGTCGCGGTATTCGGCAATCTGATGCGCCTTTCCAACCACCATCTGTCGAAACTGGAAAAAGAAAAACCAGGGCTGTTTATCCTGCGCAAACAACTGATCGGGGAAATCATGTGTCCCATCTACGATTTTCCGCCTCATCTCAATTTGGCGGATCAGGGACGTTTTGCCATAGGCTATTATCACCAGACACAGGATCTGTGGACCAAAAAGGCAGGTAATCCATAATGATCTAACCTCAATTAAAAGGAGAAACAACCATGAGTACACCAATAAAAAACCGTTACGATTTTGTTCTTGTTTTTGATGTTCAGGACGGCAATCCCAACGGCGACCCCGATGCCGGGAACCTTGCGCGTGTCGATCCGGAGACGGGCAGAGGACTCGTCACCGATGTCTGCCTGAAGCGCAAGGTGAGAAACTTCGTACAAATTACCAAGTCCGGCGAAGACGGGAAAGCCTTGGCTGGCTATGATGTGTATGTAAAAGAAAAAGCGGTCTTGGGACGAGCCCATTTCAAAGCATTCAATGATTTGAAGATATCAACAGGCGAGGTTTCCAAAAAAGAAATCCCTGCTGACATTCAAAACACATTTGAAGAGCTTTCTTTGCTTGATGGTTTGTCTGTTGAAGTAGATGAAAGCGGAGATCGACAGTCACTCGTGGTCGCCGCCGATGCGGATAAAAAGGCCATTCAGCAGTGGCTTAAAGAAGAGAATCCGCTCAAGGAAGCAGCAGCTTTGATTAAGACGGCCTTGAAGGACGCTAAACCTCGGAAACCTACGGCAGAAGAAACTGAACGGGGCAAGGGAAAGATGTGCGAGGATTACTACGACATTCGCACTTTTGGCGCCGTCATGTCCTTGAAATCGGCGCCGAACTGTGGACAGGTCCGCGGCCCGGTGCAGATGACTTTTGCTCGTTCTGTTGATCCGATTGTAACATTAGAACATTCTATCACCCGCATGGCTGTCGCAACTGAAGCGGAAGCGGAAAAACAATCCGGCGATAACCGCACCATGGGCCGCAAACACACCGTGCCCTACGGCATTTACGTCGCCCACGGCTTCGTTTCCGCACATCTTGCCGCGCAAACCAAATTTTCTGAAGAAGACCTGGACATCCTCTGGAAGGCAGTGACGGATATGTTCGAGCATGACCGCTCCGCCGCACGGGGCCTTATGGCCACTCGCGGGTTGATCGTTTTCAAGCATGATTCTGCCCTTGGCAATGCCCCGGCTCACAAACTATTTGAGCTTGTTCAGGTTAAGCGCAAGACCGACCCCGCAAAACCGGCAAGAGAATTTGGGGATTATGAAATAGTTATCGACAAGACTCAGGTGCCTGCCGGTGTAATGCTCGATGCAAAAGTTTGAATCGTGAGCGTTGCCCGGCTGTTTAGTAAGATTCCAATGAGTGTTTGAAAAGGGCTACCCATGAAAAAGAAAGAACGGCAGGCTCCAGTGACAAGCGCGTTGATTATGTACCAGACGAAGGACGGAAAAACAAAGGTTGAAGTCCGGCTGGAGGATGAGACCGTCTGGCTGACTCAGAAGCTGATGGCGGAGCTGTTCCAGACCACCCCTCAAAATATTACCATTCACCTGAGAAATATCTTTAACGAAGGTGAATTGGATGAGGGGGCAACTTGTAAGGATCTTTTACAAGTTCAAATCGAGGGGAATAGGCAAGTTGAGCGCCAACAGCGATTCTACAATCTGGATGCCATTATTTCCGTGGGGTACAGAATCAAATCTCACGTCGCCACCCGCTTTCGCCAGTGGGCCACCCAGCGGCTGCGGGAATACCTCATCAAGGGCTTCACCCTCGACGACGAGCGGCTCAAGCAGGCCGGGGGCGGCCTCTATTTTGACGAGCTGCTGGCCCGCATCCGGGATATCCGCTCCTCCGAAAAGGTTTTCTGGCGAAAGGTGCTGGACATCTACGCCACCAGCATCGACTATGCCCCCGATGCGGAACTTTCCCGGCAGTTCTTCGCCGCCATCCAGAACAAGATGCATTGGGCCGCGCACGGCCACACAGCCGCTGAGGTCATCCATGACAGGGCGGACGCCTCCAAGCCGCACATGGGCATGACGACCTGGTCGGGAGAGAGGCCCCGGAAAACGGATGCCGAAATCGCCAAGAATTACCTGACCGAAAAAGAGCTCGACATCCTGAACCGGATCGTCAGCATGTATCTGGATTTTGCCGAGCTTCAGGCGCTCAACCGCCGCCCCATGCACATGCGGGACTGGCTGGCGAAACTTGATGATTTCCTCAAGCTCAGCGAGCGGGACATCCTGATGGATACAGGGAAGATCAGCCATGACCAGGCGCTGGAAAAAGCCCATGCCGAATACGAGCGCTACCACAAAGAGAAGATCAACGAACCCTCCCCGGTGGAGCGGCGATGCCTTGAGGCGATCCGGGAGGTCAAGCGGCTTGAAGAATCCAGAAAGCGTGGGCGCAAAAAATGACAAGGACGATCAAAATACGTTCGGAGGCTGAGGTTATCGGGGACAAGAACGTCCCGTCACGGATTCACACTGCCCAGGAAAGCTTCAAAATTTCACCGGACACGGGGCAAAATGGAAGAAACGCGATAACAACAAGGAACCCGGTAACAACAGTAAATATAGGAGCCAATTGCAAAACTCGGAATTTGGCTGAAATTTGCAATCGCGGATATAAAACATTGGGCGTTTCCCGGCCACTAGATTCCGTTGCAAGCAGCACCCCCTATAATTGATTTAACATGAGGCAATTGCAAAACTCCTGCGGACGCG
>JAXMLI010000290.1:0-7603 GCA_034368785.1 Smithellaceae bacterium
CAAAAAGAACGTGATAAGGATAAACGCGATTTTCTGACCGGACATTAGTGACTCGTTCTTCGTTAAAAAAGAGGCGGTCCATCATAACAAGACACATATAACAGGGATGGTGATTTATGCCGAAGATTTCCCCGGACAAACTTGAAATCGGGATGAAGCTCATCAAGCCCGTCGTTAATAAAAACGGCATGGTGCTGCTTGGCGAGGGCGTGGAACTCACCGAGAAGTGGATCGAAAGAATCATCGATATGGACATCGACAGTGTTTATGTTGAGGGATTATCCCAGCAGGAGATTCCTAAAGAAGAGATGCTGGCCCAATTGGAAGCAAGATTCAGATACGTCAAGGACAAACCATACATGAATCTGATCAAAAAAGCCGCCCAGGAACACATCGAGGGATTGTATGGATAGCCAGGTCATCAATGTCGCTCGCAGTAAAGTTGAAAATATCGGCGCCCTTCCGACCATTCCCGGCACATTAAAGATGGTTTCGGCAATCATTGAGAAACCGCGCGTTACTCTTGAGGAAATAGGCCGCTTCGTATCCAATGACCCTGCCTTGACCACGAGAGTGCTCAAAATGGTCAACTCGGCGGCCTTTGGTTTTCGCGGCCGGATTTCCTCCGTCCCGCACGCCATAATGCTCCTGGGCATCAACGTCGTAAAGGGACTGCTCCTGGGAATATCGGTCTTTGAGATTATGGAAAAGGTGATGAAAGGCCTCTGGAAACACTCCCTGGGATGTGCGGTGGCGGCCCGGGCCATTGCCGAAATGAAGGGCCTCAAGGACCAGGAGGAAATTTACGCGGCCGGTTTGCTCCACGACCTGGGGAAGGTGCTTCTGATCCTTCTCTTTCAGCAGCAATACGAAGCGGCGATGAACGAGGTCACGGCAAAAAATATCACTATTGCGGAGGCGGAAACGCAATTTTTCAGCGATACCCATCCGGCCGTCGGTATGTGGCTCGCCGAGAAATGGCATTTTCCCCGCAATCTCGTAGAGGTGATTGCCTTTCATCATTTTCCCTCACGATCTACACTCGCCCCGCTGGAAACCGCTATCGTCCATCTGTCGGATATTCTCGTACGCTCGAGGGGCATCGGGTTCCCCGGGGATCCCTTTGTGCCCGCCGTCAACCCGGCTGCCTTTGAATTGCTTAACCTTTCGAGGGAGGATATGAAGGATGTCCTTGCCAGGGTTGAAGAGTCCGTCGAAACGGCGGACGATTTGGCGCAAGAATGATGAAAACCATTGTCGTCATTTCCAGGAACATTGTAACGATCAATATTGCTGAACGGGTTTTGTCGCCGTTCTATAAAACGGTGGTTTTCAGGAACGCCGCCTCCGCCCTTGATTACATCTATGATTCACTGCCCCACCTGATCATAATCGATCTTGCCGCGGGCGATAAGGTATCCATCACGGTACTGAAGAATAACCTGAAGGGAGACCCCATGTTCCAGCAGCTGCCCGTCCTGGCAATCCTCGACAGGAAGGCGGGGATTCCCGATTGGGAGGACATGTTCGTGGAGGATTTCATCTGGCAACATGATATCGAAGATGAGTTGCTTGTCCGGGCGAACCTGTCCCTTCTCCGTAGTGAAAGGATCGTGGAGATCAACCCCCTCACCAGACTGCCCGGGAATATCTCTATCAGCCGCCAGATTGAAGAACGGCTGGCCCAAGGGGAGATATTTGCCTTTGCTTACGCTGATCTGGATAATTTTAAACCATTCAACGACAAGTATGGATTCAGCCGGGGGGACGAGGTAATCAACGCCACCGGAAGAATTATCATGAACGTCGTCAAAAGCAAACAGCCGCAGAACAGCTTTATCGGGCACATCGGGGGAGATGACTTTGTTTACATTACTGACCCCTCGGTTGTGGAGGAAACATCCGCCGAGATCATCACCGCCTTCGACGACTTTATCCCGACCCTCTATGAACCGGAAGATCGGAAGGCTGGCTGCATCCTGTCCGTTGACCGCCAGGGCAATGACAGGACTTTTCCCATTTTAAGCATCTCCATCGGGATAACCGATAACGCCGCCAAACGGGTTTCTCATTATGGTCAGGTCGTTGAAGCGGCCTCTCATATGAAGGTCTTCGCCAAACAAAAGGAGGGGAGCGTCTATTGCATGGACAGACGGCAGGGCGCTGACTTGCAATCCCCTGAAGATTGATGACGTCGTAAAAATTTTTCCAGTGCCGCCCCTTGCGGGCGTTGGAGCGCTTGGGCGGGAAGGCCCGCAACTACTTGGTATATCGGATACGAAAGATGAAGAGAACCGCAATCGTCGGCAGCGGCATTTCCGCCCTTGCCTGTGCCGTCAGTCTGAAAGAAAAAGGGTTGGACTTCACCGTTTTTGAGAAGGAAGAGGTCAGCGGCGGGAAACTCCTTACGGAAAAGATCGGCGCCTTCACGATAGAGGCCGGCCCGGACAGCTATCTCCCCGAGAAGCACTGGTCGGTTCAGCTGATCAAAAAGGTCGGCCTGGCCAACGAGATGCTCTGCTCGAACGACGAGCTCAAAGGCACCTTCATCTATTCCGGCGGCTGTCTCCATCCCCTCCCCGAGGGCGTCATGCTCATGGTTCCCACGATGATCATGCCCCTGCTCAGGGCCAATCTCATCTCCTGGCCGGGGAAGATCAGGATGGGCCTGGAGCTTTTTGTGCCGCGAAGAAAAGACTGCAAGGATGAAAGCCTCGCGGAGTTTGTCACCCGGCGGCTGGGGAAGGAATGCCTCGAAAAGATCGCCGAACCCCTGGTGGCAGGCATCCATACCTCCAATCCCGACAATATGAGCGTACTGGCCACCTTCCCCCGGTTTGTCGAGATGGAGAAAAAATCCGGCAGCCTGATCAAAGGGATGATTGAGGCGATGAAAAGGATGCCGCCGCCGGACCATTCCGTCCCGAAGATGACCTACTTTATGTCCCTCAAGGGTGGCATGCAGGAACTGGTGCGGGCCTGTGCCGCCTATATCGGCGAAGAACGGATAAAGACGGGGAAAGCGGTCGTTTCGGTGGCGAAAAATGGTCGTTCCTACCGCCTGGTATTTGCCGATGGCACAACGGCCGATTTCGATGCGGTGGTGCTGAGCACCCCGTCTTATGTCAGCAGGGATGTTCTGCGCTCTACAGATGAAGAACTCTGTCAATGTTTGTCGACCATAGAATGGTCTTCATCGGCGACGGTTTCTCTTGCCTTCAGAAGAGGTGAGATAAAAAATCCCCTCCGGGGCTTCGGGTTTATCGTTCCTCGGGTCGAGAATCGAAGGATAAACGCCGCTACCTGGAGTTCGGTGAAATGGTCCCACCGGGCGCCGGAAGATACCCTGCTAATCAGGGGCTTTATTGGCGGCGGGCATCATGAAGAGCTCGTATCGCTTAATGACGAGAAATTGTTCGCCATAATGCTGGAAGAACTGGAAGAAATAGCCGGCATCAAGGCGTCGCCGGTATTTAGCAAGATTTACCGCTGGTTCAAGGGCATGCCGAAATATACCGTGGGCCATTTGGAACGTATCGTCGCGATCGAGGAAAGGCTCAAAAGGCATCCCGGTCTCTTTCTCATCGGCTGCAGCTACCGCGGCATTGGATTGGGAGACTGCGCGAAAAGCGGTTTTGACGCCGCCCAAGGAATTGAAGGGCTTTTTAAATTAGATTACAGCCGCTGACGGCGCCCCGAAAAGCTCTACTAGAGCAGTATGATGAATCTGTTCCAATCCATAAAGCTCAATAAAAGCGCGCTTGTAATCAGTACGCTCCTGCCGCTCGTTATTTTGATCCCGTTACAGATAGGCCCAGCCAAACCCATGTTGCTCGCAGAGAGATTTTGGCCGGGGACCGGCTGGGTGGAAATTGCCCTGCTGGTTGTTTACTCCGCCTGGCTTACCCAACTGGTCTTGAATGCCAGATCTACCGCCGACTATCGTAAGCGATACTGGCTTTTTTTCTCCCTCGCTTTTTTCGCCCAATTCACCATTGGCCTGACCCTTGACCCCAGGTTTTTAATGTCCGGTGAATTGCATCTGCCCGTTCCGGCCCTCATCCTGTCCGGGCCTTTGTATCGCGGTTCCGGTTTTTTCATGCTGATATTGCTGCTCTCTACCATCGTTGTTTCCGGTCCGGGATGGTGTTCCCATCTTTGTTACATTGGCGCCTGGGATTTCGCCGCGTCCGCGTCCAAGCGAAAACCGGCAAAGATCAACAGAAACATCATCCCGGGAATCCGGTATTTCATGTTGGGTTTTGCCGTTGTCCTCCCGATTATCCTCAATTTCAGCAATGTGCCGGGAATTGTCGCTTTTTGGGCGGCTTTGACGTTTGGCTTGGCGGGGGTTGCCGTTATGGCCGTGCTATCCACAAAATCTGGCTATATGGTGCATTGTACCAGCTATTGCCCCATCGGCGGTTTTGTGGCGCTGCTATCCAGGCTTTATCCGCTTCGCCTGAAGATTGATCAATCCACCTGCGATGCCTGCCTGGCCTGTTCCTCCCATTGCCGATACGATGCGCTCAATCGGGAAGACATCACATCAGGCCGGGCAGGCTGGAATTGCACCCTCTGCGGCGATTGCCTTTCCGTCTGCGCGCGTAAATCAATATCGGTGAAAAGCTGTTTCGGGGCGGGGGATGTCTGGCCGGTTTACCTGGCGGTGGTTATCGGGTTACATGCCGCGTTTATAGGGTTGGCGCGCTTATGAAAATGGCAGGCGTTGGCCGAGGTTTACCAAAACGAAGGCCAGCCTGGCGTAAGCGGCCAACCAGATCCGCCGCCCGCAATTACCCTTGACGTCACTACTCAGGTTAGTTCCCAGTTCAAGGTTCACGGATTCCTGTTGGTTCAGGCTAGACGCCTGAACCAACGGTTAAGCAACTGATGTTGATTGATTCATCCGACACGGAAGATGGTCAAAATAACAGGCTGCCTCACTTGAGGGGTACACCTACAACTGTTCAGCCTGAGATAGTCCTAAGGAGCAACGATTACTGAAAGAAATGTACATAAAAAAGCAGAGCCTTTCTGTCTCTGCCGTTGGCTTGAGTAAAAAATCCTATTACTAAATTACAAATGTAGCCGTGGGAGTCTGGGCTATAATATAGTCTGGCCCACCGGTACCATCTGCACTATGATCGGGTGAATCATTGTTTCAATTCTTTCAGATTAACCAACAATTCTAATAAGCAAGACGATAGATGTATTCAGGCACGCGAATCTCCCCTTTTGGTTTGTCATATGGGGGATAATACGGCTTAATATCAATAATCGGTGTCCCCTCGAGTACATCCAATCCGTTTACCTTTAGAGAAAGACCATCACGGGCAAGCAACCTCGCTGTAGTCAACCCAACTGGGTTGAGCCTGTCTGGTCAGCGTGTTGAAAGCATACCTAAAAGTGGAACATCCGTCTTTCCCTGAGGATGGAGTTTTTCCCTGTAGCTTTTAATCTGGTCAAGCCAGTAGATAACGACAATATGGGAGAACTCTTCGATACCATCAAGACATTTAGCGCAATCGTCACATAATACTATCTCTGTTTCAATCTCAGTTAGTCCGCCAGTTTGAGGTTCTTTAATCGGTGATTTGACGTATCCGAGAGGCTTGATCTTGATGTTTCCTTCATTATC
This sequence comes from Smithellaceae bacterium, assembly GCA_034368785.1. Taxonomy (GTDB): domain Bacteria; phylum Desulfobacterota; class Syntrophia; order Syntrophales; family CAMTWB01; genus CAMTWB01. The sequence goes on from JAXMLI010000290.1 coordinate 5,642, forward strand.
CATTGGGAATATCGGATGCATAACGTACCTCCTCACATATATTTGAGCGTATATTTATTCCATTTATTCCGGGGACAGCATTTATTCCGGGGACAGGATATGTAATTAAAATTTCCTTACATTCATTCAATTGGGTATATGCTACCTCGAATTCTCAATAGGGCTTAGCTAACCCGTTCTGCAAGACGTATTTCAATTCCTTTTCCTTATTATTTCCTGGGATATAAACTCGTTATCCTCTTCAAAAAAATCCTTCTAATAACACATGTCCCATTATTTTATTCATTTCAATATGGATTCTACAGACATCGTATTAATATGTCTATTATTTCTTTCAGGAGGAGGCTGCCTCCCTTAGAAGCAAAAAATCAGATGTTCTGCGCTATTTCATAGCTGGGGAAACTTTGATGGACTTCCCGTTTTTGGAGGCAACGCCGATGTATTTCGAAAGATAGGGGTGATCAACCTCTGGTTTGTGGGGTGCTGAAAAAATTCCCATCTCCCCTGTTTCAACGGGCCATAATGGGTAAATTATTCGCACCTTCTGATTCGCACCATCTTCAGCATCATCGACCGAAAATAATAAATAACGATGTATTCTAAATATTTATCGATAATTGCCGCCCCGGTTCACCCGCTGGTATCGTTGTTGCTTGAATAGCAATACAAAGAATGGAAAGTGGTAGCAGCCAAATGGTTACAGGCATTAGGTTACCTTACCCCGGAAAGGGGTTGGGAAAACAAAAAAGGAGGAGGAATATTTTGAGAAATATGTCAAGAGTGACGGGGATGGGTATTTTATTGACGGTATTTGTTGCAGGGTCTGCTTTTGCAGCGGGACAAGGTGCGGTGACATACGAGAAAGACGTAAGGGAGATAATTTCCTCGCGCTGCCTGGTTTGTCACGGCAGCGATGCGCCGACAATCGAAGAATTTAAAAAGGACGAAGCGGGATTCAAGAGCAAGATGAAGGGCCCCAGGATGGACACCTACTCAAACCTCACGACCTTCGTTAATGGATCGGATACCGGCGCCCTGATGAGGAGGCTTGACGACGGCAAGAACACCAAGGACGGAAAGCCGGGAAACATGTACAACAGGCTGGGTGGAACGGAAGGTGAGAGAGTTGCGAATTTCAAGGTAATCAAGGATTGGGTCGGAGGTTGGACCCTGAAACGGAAAAAAGATATAACAGCAGATGAATTGAAAGCCATTAAGGCTTTGGAGAAATAGCTGGAAGAATAATAATTTTTCTTCGGGACCCCCGGTTACAAGCCGGGGTTTTTTTGTGGTTGACAATGCCGGGAATACAAATGGCGTTTTCGGCGAAAGGTTAGCAGCAATTAAGCATATAAAGCTTACATGACAGCCTCCTGACACAATCATCATTCAATATAGAAGAACTAAACCGCTACGCGGTGGTCTTTGCAAACCCCTCTTCGCTAAGCCAAAATAAATCATTTTCCCTCCTTATTCAATCCGGATTATTTATCGGCCCTTGTTGATCGGGCCGAATCTCAATACAGTTTCCCTTGCCGTACCGTCGGCATGAGCTGACGGAAACCTAAAACGAAGGAGATTGTATTGTGGGAAAGTTACGAGATCAGATGCTTATGGACCTTCAGTTGTGCGGAGCCAAACCAAGGACGCAAGAATCTTATCTGAGAGAAGCGGAAAATCTGGCAAAATACTTTAACCGCTCACCGGCGGAGTTGGGAGAGAATGAGCTCAAGGAGTATCTGCTTTACCTTATCAAGGAACGGCACCTATCGGAGGGAACATTCCGGTACTATGTTGCCGGTCTCAAGTTTTTATACAGAACAACGTTGAAACGGGAATGGCCGGTGGAGAAGATCAAGCATCCGCGGGCCAAGAGCAAACTCCCTGTAGTGCTGGATCTCTCAGAGGTGGAATCCCTCTTTTCGGTCACCAAGAACCTCAAGCACAAGGCGATGTTGATGA
>JAXMLI010000291.1:0-7934 GCA_034368785.1 Smithellaceae bacterium
GTTCCATTGATAAGCGATCTCGCCAGAGGCCTGAGGCGTTCCTACAGGCCATCTGCCTGAGTTGTAAACCATTCATTTTGTAACAGGCACTAATGAACTGGACAGGCGGATCAAACTTGACGACTTCGTAAAAAGCGACTAACGCCGGCCGGCGGCCCCACATCTGCAGGTAACTTGCCTTTGAATTTCGGAGGGCCACGCTCCGTCGTGGCCGAAAGGCTGTAGATATTCCATTCCCTGCTACGGACGCGACGGAGCGCGTCCCTCCAAAAAAATGTATTTGCATAATATCAATTACTTATGGTTAAGTTCCTTAGAAGTCCGAAAGCCTCCTTTTTGTCATTACGGACCCCGGATCAAGTCCGGGGCAGGCCCGATCCGGAATCATGTGTTTTCAAGTGCTTCTGGATTCCCGCCTTCGCGGGAATGACGCCTTGGGGACTTTTTACGAAGTCGTCACCTTTTAACCACTGACATTTATTGCCTCTTTGAATTCCTTTACAAAATTATGAACATTTTTTAGCAAGTCAGGACTTGCGGACTGCCGGTCGATCAAGTCCACCAGGGCGCTGCCGATGACCACCGCGTCGCCCAAGGGGGCGATCTCCCGGGCCTGCGCGGGCGTGGTGATGCCGAAGCCGATGGCCAGGGGCATATAGGTGATCCGCCTGACCCGCGCGATATCCCGTTTAAGTTGGAAGAGGTCCGGGCTTGCGGTGCCTGTGACGCCCGTGATGGAGACGAAGTAGAGGAAGCCACCGGCCGATTTTGCGATCAGCCCGATGCGTTCATCCGGGGAAGTGGGCGCCAGGAGGGAAATGAAGGCGAGACCGGCGGGCTGGGTGAAGCGTGTCAATTCCGTCGCCTCTTCCGGCGGGAGATCGACGATCAAAACGCCGTCCACCCCGGCCTCTTGGGCCTCCCGCGCGAAGCGCTCCGGGCCGAAGGCATGGATGGGGTTATAATAGCTGAAGAGGATGAGAGGCGCCTGGCAATCCTTCCGGACCAGCCGGATCATCTCCAGAATCGAAGGAAGGTTCGCTCCCCCCTGGATGGCCCGCTGAGAGGCCTGCTGGATGATCGGTCCATCGGCGGTAGGATCGGAAAAGGGTACGCCAATCTCGATGATATCCGCCCCGGCCTCGGCAATCGCCGGAATCAACCGGGCGGTCTGGTCGAGGGAAGGGTCGCCCGCGGTGAGGTAGGCGATCAGCGCCTTCGTCCTTTTCTGTTTCATTTCCTGGAATGTCTTATCGATCCGGTTCATCTGATATCTCCTCCTGCTGAACTCTCCACATGATGAGTGTCCTTGTCGCCCCGGCCGGAGAGGTTCACCACCATAATCTGATCCTTTCGCAAGGTCGGCGCGAGCTTCATCGCGTAGGCCACGGCGTGGGCGCTCTCGAGGGCGGGGATGATCCCTTCCGTCCGGGACAGCGCAAAAAATGCCTCCATGGCATCCTTGTCTTCCACGGCGCGATAGGTGATCCGGCCCGTGTCGTGATAGTAACTGTGCTCAGGGCCGACGCCGGGATAGTCCAGTCCTGCGGCGATAGAGTGGGCCTCCGTTATCTGGCCGTGCCTGTTCTGAAGGAGATAGGTCTTGTTCCCGTGGAGGACCCCGACGCTGCCCGCATTGATGCTGGCGGCGTGGCGGGCAGTGTTAAGGCCTTCTCCACCCGCCTCCACGCCGACCATGGAAACGGCCGGGTATTTTATAAAGGGGTGGAAGAGCCCCAGGGCGTTGCTGCCGCCGCCCACACAGGCGATCAGGACATCGGGCAGTCTTCCTTCCTTCTTCTTTATCTGGACAAGCGTTTCCCGGCCGATCACGCTCTGAAAATCCCGCACCATCATCGGATAGGGATGGGGGCCGGCAGTGGAGCCGATAATATAATAGGTGTCCCGTATCTCTTTGAGCCAATATCTCATGGCCTCATTCATCGCATCCTTGAGGGAACACGCGCCTGCCTCCACGGGAACCACCTCCGCGCCCAGGATCTTCATCCGGTAAACATTCGGCGCCTGCCTCCTCATGTCCTCGATACCCATGAAAACGCGGCATTCCATGCCCAGGAGCGCGGCAACCGTGGCCGTGGCGACGCCATGCTGTCCCGCGCCGGTTTCGGCGATGACCTTTTTCTTCCCCATCCGCCTGGCCAAAAGGGCCTGACCCAGGGTGTTGTTGATCTTGTGTGAACCCGTGTGATTAAGATCTTCCCTTTTGAGATAAACCTTTGCGCCTCCGAGTTTGGCAGTGAGTCCCGCGGCGAGGTAGAGGGGGGTTTCGCGACCCCCGTAATCGCTGAGAAAGCCCTTTAATTCCTGACGGAAAGTCGGGTCTTTTCTCGCCAGCCGGTAGGCTGCTTCGAGTTCCAGCAAGGCAGGCATCATGGTTTCCGCGGCATAGCGCCCGCCAAAGATGCCGAAGTGGCCGGACTTGTCCGGTAGAGAATGTTTCATAAATCCCCCTATGGATTAATTCTGCTTGTAACTACTCAGGTTGTTCTCGCTGTAGGTTGAAGTACAAAATAGGTCAGGCGTCCCGCCTGACCGGGCAGGCAAAGGGCGGGAACCATGAATCACCAGATGTCAGGCGGGACGCCTGACCTATGATAAATGGTCTCGCCTGACCCGTACCTGCAGTCTAAAAGCCCGTAATCTACTTGCCCGAGTTGTGTTACTTTTGCTTTTATACGGGTTAAAACACGGGCCATATGGACTTGAGGCATTTTTATGCTTTTTTATCCGGGCTATTATGGCCGCCACCAGCCGGTGGTCTTTCTTGCCCGGCGATATTTCCACGCCGCTGTTAATATCCACCGCCCCGGGTCTCACCCTGGCAAGGGCCGAATCAATGTTTTCCAGGTTCAGCCCCCCGGCCAGAATCAGCGGGTGGTTCCGGGCCAGTTCCCGGGCGAGGGACCAATCCGCGATTCGGCCCGTTCCGCCAGGCATTCCCGGCTGGCAGACATCGATCAGGAAAGACTGGACCTGATACTCGGCGATAGCCGACATTTCTGAACTTTCTTGAGAAAAAATGGCCTTGATGACGCGGTCTTGATCGAAGCCGGCGCAGTAGGCGGGTGTTTCCTGGCCATGGAATTGCCACATGTCGAGGCCGCAGTAATCGGCAACCTCTCTGGCCTCCGATGGGGGCGCGTTCACAAAGACCCCCACCCGGATAATCCGATCCGGCAGTCGGGCGGAGATATCCCGGGCCAGCTCGGGGGCGACATAGCGGGGGCTTTCGCGGTAGAAGATGAATCCCAGGGCCGACGCCCCGGCGCGGGCGCAGGCAATGGCGTCTTCCATGTTCGTGATGCCGCAAATCTTTACCTCCGTCACGGCTGGCTCCCCCCCTTGAGCAGTTCCCGTAATTTTTCCTCCACATCCGCCTCGCCAACCAGGCCTTCCCCGATCAGGAAGGCGCCGATCCCGGCCTTCATCAAAACCTCAATATCAGCCCGGGACTTTATGCCGCTTTCACTGATCACCGTGACCTGTCGCGGGATCAGGGGGGCCAATTTGATGCTGAGCGCAATATCCGTCTCGAACGTGGAAAGATTCCGGTTGTTTATTCCGATCAACTCCGCGTCGGCTTCGAGGGCCGCCAACAGCTCGCGTTCCGAGTGGACTTCCACGAGCGGGGTAAGGTCCAGGGAGCGGGCCAGGCGGATAAATCTTTCGAGTTTCTCCTGCTCGAGGATCGCGGCAATGAGCAAAACCGCGTCGGCCCCGAGGATCCGGGTTTCCAGGAGCTGGCATTCATGGATGATGAAGTCCTTTCTTAAAACGGGCAGGCTGACGGTCCTTTTAACCTCTCTCAGGTGGTCGCTGTGGCCCTCAAAGAATATCTCATCGGTAAGGACTGAAATCGCGGCGGCGCCCCCGCGCTCGTAGGCCCGGGCAAGCTCAACGGGATCAAAATTCTCCCGCAAACGGCCACGGGAGGGTGACGTCCGTTTAACCTCCGCGACGATGGCCGGGCGGATTTTCAGGGCAGAGAGGAAATCGAGCGTCCGCGGCAAATCGGCCAGATCCCTCTCCCATTGGCCCATGAGATTGCGGGCGATGATATTCTCCACTTCCGTGGCTTTTCTTCGGAGGATTTTCTCCAGAATCATTATTTAGACCTTCTATCAATTAGTACGAGCCGGTAAAAAGTTCGAAAACCTCTTTTTCGTCATTCCGGACTCGCTCCGGAATCCGGTGTTTTCTGTTATCTGGTTCCCGGCCTTTGCCGGGACGACGTCTGGATTCCGGCCTTCGCCGGAATGACGACTGCTACCTTGCCGTCAACTACGGGAATGGGCGATCAGTTCATCAAGCTTTCTCATCGCCTCGCCGGAATCTATAGCCCGGGCCGCGAGGGAGATGCCCTCCTTGACATCCCTGGCCTTCCCGCCGGCGACAATTCCCAGGGCGGCGTTGAGGAGGACGATGTTTCGCGGCGCTCCCTGATCGCCGGAGAGGATCCCCCTGGTGATGCGGGCGTTTGTCGCGGGATCGCCGCCGCTGATGGCATCTACTTGGTCGGACCCGCTGAAATATTCTTCCGGGTGGAGATCGTAGGTGGAAATGATCCCGTCGCAAAGTTCGGTGACCCGGCTGGGTCCAAAAATGGAGGCCTCATCCAGGCCGTCGTGACCGTGAACGACGAAGGCCCGGCGGGTGCCGAGATTCTTCAGGACCAGGGCGAACATTTCCGTCAGGCGCGGTTCATAGACACCGATCAACTGGGCGTTGGCGCCCGAGGGGTTAATCAGCGGTCCCAGCATGTTGAAGATTGTCCGGACGCCGATTTCCCGCCGCGCCGACTGGACATGTTTCATGGCCTGGTGATAGGTCGGGGCAAAGAGGAAGCCGATGCCGATCTCCTGGAGGCACTCCTCCATCACCTCCGGGTCGGCCAGAATATTGACCCCCAGGGCCTCCAGGACATCGGCGCTGCCCGAGCGGCTCGAAACGGAACGGTTGCCGTGTTTGGCCACGGTAATCCCGCTGGCGGCCACAACGAAGGCCGCCGTGGTAGAGATGTTAAAGGTGTTCAGGCCGTCTCCGCCGGTCCCGGCGGTGTCCACGACCACGGAGGAACGGGCGTCAACCCTGAGGGCCATATTTCTCAAGGTCGAAACCGCCGCGGTTACCTCTTCGGCGCTTTCCCCCTTCATCTTCAAGGCCGTGATGAAGGCGCCGATTTGCGCCGGCGTGGCCTGACCAACCAGAATTTCCTTCATGGCGAGCTTCATCTCCTCTTCGCGGAGATCCTGGCGTTGGCTGATCTTGATTATGGCTTCTTTAATCATGTGAATGCCTCGTATTTATGAGATTTAAAAAATTCCTAAGAATCCTTTTTCCCTTCGGGGTAAGGATCGATTCGGGGTGAAACTGAATGCCTTCCACCGGATATTCCACATGCCTGAATCCCATGATCTCTCCCTCTGGGGTTTCGGCAGTAACGGCCAGACAAGGAGGGAGTGTCTCCCTCCGGACGATTAACGAGTGGTAGCGGCCGGCGGAGAAGGGATTAGGCAGGCCCTCGAATATCGTGCGCCCGTCGTTAATGATCGGAGAGGTCTTGCCGTGCATCACCCGGGCGGCCCTGATCACCTCGCCCCCGAAGGCCTGGCCGATCGCCTGGTGGCCCAGACAGACCCCGAGGATCGGTATCCGGCGGTGGAAGCGCTCAATCACGTCCAACGTGATGCCGGCGTTCGCCGGGACGCCCGGTCCGGGGGAGATAAAGATTGCCTCGGGTTTTTGAGCTTCGATTTCCTCAAGGGTAACCTCGTCGTTTCGGCAGGTCCGGACCTCTGCGCCAAGTTGACCCAGGTACTGGACGAGATTGTAGGTGAAGGAATCATAATTATCAATCATGAGTATCATAATACCCTCCTTGAAATTCCATGAGATCGAAACCGGACGCAGCCAGGTCCAGGGCCTTCATCATCCCTCTGGCCTTGTTTATCGTTTCCGCCAATTCATGTTCCGGCTCGGAATCGGCGACGATACCCGCGCCGGCCTGAATCGAAAGGATATTTCCCTCAAGAACGATCGTCCTGATGGTGATCCCGAAATCCATATTGCCATTGAAACTGAAATATCCAATCGCCCCGCCATAGGGACCGCGCGGCATCCTTTCGAGTTCGGAGATAATCTGCATGGCGCGGATCTTTGGCGCCCCCGAGAGGGTTCCTGCCGGGAAGGTGGCCTTCAGGACATCGAAGGCGTCTTTTCCGTCATCGAGCTGAGCCCGGATGCTGGAAACCAGGTGCATCACGTGCGAGTAGCGTTCGACGCGCATGAGCTGATTCACCTGGACAGTACCGATCCGGCTTACTCTCCCCAGGTCATTCCTGCCCAGATCGACGAGCATGACGTGTTCCGCACGTTCCTTTTCATCATTGAGAAGTTCATCCGCCCGCTTCTGGTCTTCCTTTTCATCTCTTCCCCTGGGCCTCGTACCGGCGATGGGCCTCAGCTCCAGTTGCCCCTCTTCGAGGCGAACCATCGCCTCCGGTGATGATCCGATCAGGGCCAGGTCATTGTCCCGGAAGAAGAAGAGATAGGGCGAAGGGTTGACATACCGGAGCGCCCGATAGAGATCGGCCGGGGAAAGCTGGCATTCCCCCTGAAATCTTTGCGAAATGACCACCTGGATAATGTCGCCGGCAAATATGTGTTCCTTGGCCTTTTTGACCATATCCGTGAACTGATCAGGAGTGACGGAGGAGGCGAGACTGCAGGCGGGCATCCCGGGGGAGGGGGCCTCCCGGCGACTGGACGACGTCAGCATGGCGGTAATCTCCTCGATCCGGCTTGCGCAGCGATCGTATTCCTGTCTCAGATTATCTTTGTCGTCCAGGAAGGTGCAGGCGACAATTTTCAGGGTATGTCTTATCCGGTCGAAAATGAGCAGGGTATCGGTGATGAAAAATATCGCCTCTTCGACATTCTCCCCGGAAGGGGGCAGGCTTATCCCGCGATCAAAATAACGCGCCATCTCATAGTGGAAAAACCCCACCGCCCCGCCGAAAAAACGCGGCAGCCCCCCGATGGAAACGGGGATATATTTCTGGAGATAGTTTCTCAGGATTTCCAGGGGATCACCCAGATGGGGGATCACGGTCCGGACATCCCCTTCCTCGATTGTAACCGCGGGACCGCGTACCTTGATTACCGCGCGGGGATCGAATCCCATGAAGCTGTACCGGCCCCATTTTTCGCCCCCTTCCACGCTCTCCAGAAGAAAGAGGCGGGATTTTCCGGCAAGAGACTTAAGAACACCTACTGGCGTGTCGATATCGGCCAGAATTTCCCGGTAAAGAGGAATGAGATTTCCCCTCCGGGATAAAGCGCGGAAGGATTCATAGTCGGGAGTAAGCATACAGGTCCTTTCTGCAAAAAAAAGCCGTGAAAATTCACGGCTCGCATGGGAAAAAAGGGAAATAAAAAGCCGTGAAGCACCATCTTTCGGGTTCCCCACGGCTGTAGTTTCTTAAAATAAATCTTTTCTAGCGGCGGACGAACCCCTTTCTGTCGTGACACCACCACCAGTTCTGCAATTGTGATTTGAACGAGTTCATCATCCACTTCCTTATACGATATACCATTTTGATCGTGGAGGCCCTGTAGCAGATCAGAGAGTGTTCTGTCAATGCATATTTTCCCGGGGCAATCTACCTGAGCATTAAGACGAATCTGTCAAAGATATCCTTATGGAAATGAGCATTCATCTCATCCCTCATCAGTTTGAGGGCGTCAAAGGGAGACATGCCTTTTTTGTAGGACCTCTCGGAGGTTAACGCGTCATAGACATCGGCAACGGCGCAGATTCTTGCGTAATCATGAATATCTATGCCTGAGAGTTTGTTCGGATAGCCGGACCCATCCTCCCGTTCATGATGCTGAATCACAATGTATTTGGCTTC
>JAXMLI010000292.1:0-15283 GCA_034368785.1 Smithellaceae bacterium
TCGATCTCTAAATTGACATGGTCAACCGCGGTGAGCTTCCCGAAACGTTTCGTGAGATTCTCCAGCTTGAGGTTTCTTCCCATCTCTCTTCCTCGCTTAGATGTTGAGATATCTATACAGCAGGGCGCTTAAAAAATAAGGCGTAGGGGCGGGTTTCAAACCCGCCCCTACAGGCGTAAACCATCCGCCCTAAGCCCCAAGCCATTAATCATAAGCCCTTTATTTCTGGAAAAGGGTCTCCCATCTCTTTTTTATGGCCTCGCTGTTCTTGGCCTGCCAGACGAAATCCATGGGATAGAGTTTAATTTCCGACAATTTAGGCAGGTCGGGCCGGGTGGGGATTCCGGGAAGGGTCACGCCGTATTTGAATTTCGCGTACTCCTTCATCGCGCTTTCCGAGATGGCCCAGTCAAGAAATCTCTTCGCGGCTGCGGGGTTTTTGGCCCCTTTTAAGAGGGAATTGGCCTCGACTTCATAGCCCGCCCCTTCGACAGGGAAAACAAATTCTACCGGGAACCCCTGTTTTTTCAGCTCGGCCACAACAAAGTCGAAAGAGGCCCCGACGGCAAACTCACCGGCGGCAGTCTGCCTGGCCGGCCGGGAACCGCTTTTAATGTACTGGCCCATGTTTCTGTCCAGTTTCTTTAAAAACTCCCAGCCGTCTTCCTTGCCTTCTTTCGTTCCATACATCTGCAGAATACTGGAAACCTGAAGGAATCCCGTGCCGGACGCCACTGGATTGGGCATGGTTAGAAGGCCCTTGAATCTTGGATCGAGGAGGTCGTTCCACCCTTTGGGCATGGGCAGGTTCTTCTCTTTCAAGACCTTGGTGTTCACGCAGAAGGCGGCAATGTACATGTCAATGCCCACGTAAAAATGCTGGGGGTGGACAAAACGCTGTTCAAGTTTCTCCACGCCTTTGGGCTTATAAGGCTCGAAAAGGCCACGGGGAATGAATTCCTCCATACCGGTGACCGCCCAGCCCCATACCAGATCCGCCTGGGGGTTGTCCTTTTCGGCCAGCATCCGCGCTCCCAGTTCCCCGGTGGAGAGTCGAATGATGTTAATCTCCAGATCCGGCATATCGCGTCTGGCGGCCTCCAGATATTTAATGGTTTCATCCGTCTCCAGCGAGGTATAAATCGTTACCCTTTCCTTTGCGCCGGCGTTTATCGTCAGTGCCAGGGCCAGGAAAACCACCATCATGAATCCCAATACACGCCTCATTTGACAAACCTCCTTTTTTGTTAGAATGATCTTGTCTAAAAACGACCGACGAATAACCTTAAGAATAGCAATAACTGAATGGAAGTTAGTTCCTATAAAAAAAAATTGTCCGGGTCAATCATTTTTATTGCTGGCCCCACTGATAAACTAATTGACAAGCGAAAAATAAATCTATATAAATTCGCTCTTTCAAGTCCCTTCTCTTCGGGGGGATATAATAAATAGTGAGGAACGGCTATGTACGCTGTAATAAAGACTGGTGGCAAGCAACACCGGGTATCGGAAGGCGAGGTCCTGTCCGTGGAGAAGCTTGTCGGGGCCAAGGGCGACGAGGTGGTTTTCGATCAGGTCCTGATGGTGTCCAAGGACGAGGACATTCAAATCGGGCAGCCCCTGGTAGCCGGGGCGCAGGTGATCGCCGAGATCGTCGCCCAGATGAAAGGCCCGAAGATCATCGTTTTCAAGATGAAAAGGCGTAAGGGATACAGGAAAAAGACCGGGCACAGGCAGGAACTGACCCGCATGAGGATCAAAAAGATAAGCATCTGACGGAGGATATATGGCACATAAAAAAGGTCAGGGCAGCACCCGCAACGGCCGGGACAGCAACGCCCAGCGACGAGGGGTGAAGGTTTTCGGCGGCCAGGCCATCAATGCCGGCTCCATCATTGTGCGTCAGCTGGGGACCAAGTTTCACCCGGGCAACAATGTCGGGCTGGGCAAGGATTACACCATCTTCGCCAAGATCGACGGATTCGTAAAGTTTGAGCGGCTGGATAAGAAAAGAAAGAAGATAAGCGTCTACGCCGGCTAGTTTACCATGAAATCCATAACCATACCCAGGCACTGCGCGACGGGTGCGGCTTGACACCAAAGGCACATGATATGTGCCTTTTTTAGTTTTCCCTTGACGGCCCGCCTGGCTTCTGCGAACCTTTCGCCGTGGGTGATTTAATCGCCCAGGGCCTTGTTGCCCCATTGTTGGTTTCTATTTTGGGAAAAAGATGAAATTCATTGATCAGGCAAAGATATACGTCAAGGGTGGCGACGGCGGGAAGGGTTGCGTAAGTTTCCGGCGTGAGAAGTTCATCCCGCGTGGCGGTCCGGACGGCGGCGAGGGAGGCCACGGCGGGAGTGTGATCATCGAGGCCAACAGGCATTACGGCACTCTGCTTGACCTCAAGTACCGGCAGCATCATGTGGCGCGCCGGGGTGAACATGGCAAGGGCGCCAACAGGACCGGGGAAAGCTCGCCGGACCTGATCATTTCGGTTCCTGTCGGCACGGTCATCATGGCCGCCGATGATGACACCATTCTGGCCGATCTGGCCAAGCCTGGAGATCGGTACACAGCCGCCAAGGGGGGCATGGGCGGCAAGGGCAATGCCTGGTTCACCTCCTCCACCTATCAGGCGCCCAAGTTCGCCCAGGAAGGAATTCCCGGGGAAGAGCGCTGGATCAGGCTGGAGCTGAAACTACTGGCCGAAGTGGGGATCATCGGCCTGCCCAATGTGGGCAAATCATCCTTCATCGCCCGCGTATCGGCAGCGAAACCAAAGATTGCCGATTATCCCTTCACCACCCTGACGCCCAACCTGGGAGTTGTTCAGTATGACGAGGGACAGACCTTCGTCCTGGCCGATATACCGGGGCTTATCAAGGGGGCCCATCAGGGGGCGGGCATGGGCATCCAGTTTCTCCGCCATATCGAAAGGACCATGGTGCTGCTCCACATCCTGGACATCTCCGTCGGGGACAGCCTGAGGGCCTGGGAGGATTATCTGACCGTCACTGCTGAACTGGAACATTTTTCAAAGGGGCTTCTGGAGAAACCACAACTGGTGGCCATCAACAAGACGGACCTGCCCCTGACGAGAGAGCGCCTGCCGGAGGCAATGGACATTTTCGAGAAAAATGGCATACGGATATTCCCTTTTTCCGCCGCGACCGGGGAAGGGGTCAGGCAGATCATAAACATGCTGGCGGAAACGCTGCAAAACCTGAGGGCCGAGCGAAAATGACTACGATACGTGAAGAACTCCTCGGAAACGCCAAACGGGTCCTGATCAAGATAGGAAGCGCGGTCCTGACCGGCGACGACGGGCTTGATCTGCCGATCATTTCGCAACTGGTCGACGAGATCGCCCGGTTGACCCGGGAAGGGCGCCAGGTAGTCATGGTCTCCTCCGGGGCCGTCGCCTCGGGAAAACACCGGATGGGCATCACAGGCAAGTTAAAGAGCATCCCGCAAAAACAGGCCGCCGCCGCCATCGGCCAGGGCCGGCTGATGCGGGTCTACTCCAATGCCTTTGGTCGTCACGACCTTGTCAGCGCCCAGGTCCTCCTTACCATGAGCGATCTCACCGATCGCAGGCGTTTCCTGAATATCAAAAATACCCTCTCCACCCTCCGGGAATGGGGGGTGATCGCCATCATCAACGAAAACGACACGGTGGCCGTGGACGAAATAAAGTTCGGCGACAATGACAACCTCTCCGCGATGGTAGCCAATATTATCGAGGCCCAGCTTCTCATCAACCTCACCAGCGCGGCGGGCCTCTACGACCAGGACCCGGCCCTCCACCCGGATGCCCGGCTGATCCCTCTCGTGGAGGAGATCACCCCGGAGATAGAGGCGGCGGCGGCGGAATCAGGCACGGCCTCCGGGACCGGCGGGATGAAAAGCAAGGTCATGGCGGCGAAAAAGGTGGCCGCCTTTGGCATCCCCTGCATCATTGCCCCCGGGAAATGTCCCGGGATTATCGGGGATATCTTCGCCGGAAAAGAGATTGGAACCCTCTTCTTGCCCAACCGGGAACGGCAGCTTAAAAGCCGGAAATACTGGATTGCCTTTACCTTGCGCTCGCGAGGGAAGATCTCCCTCGACGCCGGGGCAAAGAAGGCGATTCTGGAAGACGGGAAGAGCCTCCTCCCCTCGGGGATCATTGACGTGGAAGGCGACTTCTCCGCCGGCGACCCGGTCACCTGCGTTGACCAGTCAGGGACGCCTCTGGCCCGGGGGTTGGCCAACTACAGCGCGGACGAAATCCGCAAGATCAAGGGGTTGAAAACCTCACTCATCGAACAGGTTCTCGGTTACAAGGATTATGACGAGGTAATCCACCGGGACAATTTGGCGGTGATGGGTGAAAAGAATAGAGGGAATACAGAAGACAGAATTCAGGAGTCAGAATAAACCCGATACATCATGGCTTGTTGCGGACCGGTTTTTGGGAGGGCCATGCTCCGTCATGGCCGCGTGATGTTTTGCTACAATTACCTTGGCGGCTGATCCTTCAAGTCGAAATACTCCCTGATCCTTTCGGCGGTCTTTCTCCCCAGACCGGGCACCTTCGATAACTCCTCCAGGGATGCCTCCGCGATCATGCCCACCTGGTCAAAATGACTGAGCAGGGCCTTCCGGCGGGTCTGACCGATGCCGGGGATAAGGTCCAGCCGCGAGGCAAGATCGCCCTTTTCTTTGAGTTTCCGGTGATAGCCTCTGGCAAAACGATGGGCCTCGTCTCGGATCCGCTGGAGAAACATCAAAAGCGGCGGCCAGCGGGAGGGATAGAGGGGATCCTTCCGGCCGGGCAGATATATCCGTTCCTCGTCTTTGCAGAGACCTCCCGGCCGGGGCTCCCGGCGGGACTCTTTGGCCAGAGAGATTGCCTCAATCCCCGTTACCCCCAGGTCCTTCAGCACCGCCAAAGCAACCGCCAGATGCCCTTTCCCGCCGTCGACGATGATCAGATCGGGCCTTTCAGCATCCTTTTTTTCGCCCGAGAATCGGCGGTGGAGGACCTCGTACATCATTCCGTAGTCATCCGCCCCCGTCAGGGTTCTGATCCGGAACCGCCGGTACCCCGCCTTCCAGGGCAGGCCGTCCCGAAAGGTCACCCGGGACCCCACGGCGTAACTCCCGCCCAGATTCGAAATATCATAACACTCGATGATCCGGGGCTCCTTCGCCAGGCCCAGTTTTTCCGCGAGCCTTCCCGGAATCGCATGGGGATCCCCCCCATGCCTTTCCATTTTATAGATATTCCCGGCATTCACCCGGGCCAGCCTGATCAGTTCCCGCAGTCGACCGCGCCTGGGCATCCGGATGGTTACCCTTCGGTCCCGTCTTTCCCGAAGCAGCTCCGCCAGCATCTCCCGGTCTTCCGGAACCACCGGCAGGACAATCTCATCGGGGATATAGGCGCCTCCCAGATAGTACTGTTTGATCAGGGAGGAAAGGATGGCCTTCTCATCCCCCGGGGCGGAAAGCAGGGGGAAGGCCCTTTTTTCCATCAGATCCCCTCTCCTGATAAAAAGGGCGCATATCTGGCTCATATTCCCCTCCTGATAAATTCCGAAGATGTCCTGATCCAGGGGAAAGGGCGAATGCACATTCTGGCGCTCCAGGGTCTTCCTCACCGCTTCGATTCTATCCCGGAGCCGGGCCGCCGCTTCATAATTAAGCCCCTCCGCCTGGACCAGCATCCGCCCATGGAGATCATGGAGAAGCCCCTTCACCCGGCCCTCGAGAAAGGCCACCGTATCCTGGACCAGCTTCCGGTATGAATCCCGGTCTATCAAGCCGACACAGGGGGCCAGGCAACGACGGATCCCGAATTCCAGACAGGCCCGACGCCGGCTTTTCAAATCCCGGTCGCGGCAGGTCCGGAGCGGGAATATCTGTTGGATAAAGCGCAGGGTCTCCCGGGCGGACGCACTGGAAGGATAGGGGCCGAAATACCTGGCCCCGTCTTCCCTGGGCCGGCGGATCAGCTCCAGCCTGGGGAAGGGGGAATCAACGGCCAGGCGGATGTGGTAATAGGCCTTGTCATCCCGGAAATCCACATTGTAGCGGGGGCGATGGGCCTTGATGAGATTGTTCTCGAGGATCAGGGCCTCTTTCTCTGTCTCGGTGACGATAAACTCAACATCCATCACCTGGGAGACGAGAAAGGGAATCATGAAGCGCGAATCGGTGTGACTGAGATAGGCGCCGACCCGGGCGCGAAGATCATTGGCCTTCCCCACGTAGATGACCTTGCCGGCGCGATCTTTCATGAGATAGACGCCGGGGGCCCGGGGGGCGTTTTTTACGATGAATTTAAGTGTATCCATAGACCAATTGATAGACTAGGTGAAACCCGGGACTTGGCTAAACCTAATCTGGTTTTTCGGAGGGCCATGCTCCGTCATGGCCGCAAAGACCCGGGATACCGCACACCCCATGCGGACGCGACGGAGCGCGTCCCTCCGCAGACGAACTGGCTATGACCTCAGGGTAAACCTGCCTGGCCCGCTCCTATTGAGCCCGAATAAAGTACCGCTCCGGAACCCGGCCCGCCGCATCTAACTCGATCCCCTCCCTCTGCAGCAGGGTTCGCTTCATCTCGATCCCGCCGCCGAAATTCCCCAGGCGTCCGTCGGACCGGACAACCCGGTGGCAGGGGATCAAGAGGGGAAGCGGATTGGCCGCCATCACGCCACCCACCGCCCTGGCGCCGTCGGGACAAGCCGCCCGGGCAGCGAGTGTCCCGTAGGAGGAAACCCGGCCCCGGGGTATCCGCCAGCACTCAAGCAACACCCTTTGTTGAAATTCGGTCAGATCACGCCCGGAAAAATC
This sequence comes from Smithellaceae bacterium, assembly GCA_034368785.1. Taxonomy (GTDB): domain Bacteria; phylum Desulfobacterota; class Syntrophia; order Syntrophales; family CAMTWB01; genus CAMTWB01. Next base: position 6,851 of record JAXMLI010000292.1, read on the forward strand.
CGGGGTCGCCTCATTCCCCCGACCGGCCAGGCACGCCTCGACCCTCCCGACGTGAAATTTCTCTTTTTGGTCAGGCGATATGGGAATCCCCCCCTCACAGGCCCGCGCAATGACCTTTTCCTCTTTGCCCGCAAGGATAATCCTCAACAGCCGGGGTTGATCCGCTCCTTCCCAGAACAGGCCGACAAATCCAAACTCGGTAGCGATTACATGATGATAACGATTCATATGACCCCCCATCTCTTCGCTTTTTCCCGCGCTTTTTTCTCTATTTCCCCATCCATTATCACATCCTCCGGCCATTCCCGCAGGAACCCGTCCTCCGGGCCTTTTTGGGTGGCATCGATGAGCAGCCGCTCATTTTCCAGGGTCATATCCCTCCGGGGATCCGTATTGTTCAGGACCCGCCAGAGGAGGACCGATCCATCGTCCAGTTCATCCCTTTCGTCGAAAAAAACGGCAATGGCCCCCGGGGGCGGATCGAGAGAGAGGAAGAGCCGGCCCAGCGCGGGGAATATCTTCTCGCCGCCTTTCCTGACGGAAAGGAGAAAGAGCGGGTGCGCCGCAGCGGGAAAAATGATCCGGCAGGAGATGAACCTCTCGCTCAGACCAGCCAGACCCGACCGAAAGGCCTCCTCATCCGGGGGATCATGAGGAGGAGGAATCCGCCTCTCTTCCTCCCCTGCCCCCACCGCGGTCAGATCAATCCCCAGTTTGCCGCCGAAACAGGCCTGAGGGGCTGAATGGTCCAGGACATCAAGTATCCCCTCGGTGATGTTCAGATCCCGGCGGAAATCGAGGGTTTCGAGGAGTTGTCTGAGCAAGCCGGCGCTATTCTGCAGGTCGGCGTCCTCGTCCACCAGCAGGATGGTCTTGCAGAAACTCATCTGGCCCGACCCCCAGAGGGCCTGCATCACCTTCCAGGCCTGCCGGGGATAGGTCTTTTCGATGGCCACCAGGGTAAGGTTATGGAAAACCCCCTCCCAGGGAAGCAGGTAGTCCTTGATCTCCGGCTGGATCGTCTGGAGGAGGGGGAGAAATATCCGCTCCGTGGCCAGGGCCAAATAACAGTCCTCCATCGGAGGCCGGCCCACCACGGTGGCGCTGTAAACGGGGTCTTTCCGGTGGGTCAGGGCGGTGACATGAAAAACCGGATAGAGATCGGCCAGGGAATAATAACCGGTGTGATCGCCGAAGGGACCCTCAATCCGGAGTTCATCGGGATCAACATACCCTTCAAGGATGAATTCCGCCTCCGCCGGCACCTCGAGGTCCACCGTCAGGCACTTGACCATCGCGACCGGCGCCCTTCTGATAAACCCCGCCAGCAGCATTTCATCCACCCCCCGGGGCATGGGCGCCGTGGCGGCATAGGTCACCGCCGGATCCGTCCCGATGGCCACGGCCACCTCCATCCGCCGGCGGGCCTTGCGGTATTCGTGGAAATAGTGGGCGCCGTCCTTGTGGATATGCCAGTGGATTCCCGTGGTGTTACGGTCGAAAATCTGCAGGCGGTACATGCCCGCGTTTCTTCTTCCGGACGCGAGGCTGCGGGTAAAAACCACCGGGAGGGTTACAAAGGGACCGGCATCCCGGGGCCAGGTGTGAAGCACGGGCAACCTGCCCAGGTCCACCTCATCGCCAAGGAAAACCACCCCCTGACAGGGGGCCCTCTTCACCCTCCGGGGGATGAAGCGCGACCAGCCAAAGGCCTCAATGAGGAAGGCGATCTTTTCGGCGATCCCCCGGGGCGGCTTCTGCTGGATGATTCCCTGGAGCCGCCTGCCCAGACTGGGGAGATCCTCGGTTCCCAGGGCCAGGGCAATCCGCTTACTGCTGCCGAAGGCATTCGTGAGGACGGGGAAATCACTGCCCGCCACCTGCTCGAACAGGAGGGCCTTGCCGCCGCCCTCGCCCTTGGAGGCCAGGTCGGTAATGGCGGAGATCTCCAGCCGGGGGGAACAGGTCTCGGTGATCCGGATCAGTTCGCCCGCGGCCTCGAGCGTCTCGATAAATTCCCTGAGATTGCGGTACCTGCCCGGTCGGCCGGTCTTCTTTCCTGGCTTTGGCATTTAAGATTATCCCTTAGTTCAGGCTGATCACCGCAGGATGTTTTCCGTGAGGATTGCCGCGAAGATGATCACCGAAATAATACTGTTGATATGGAAGAAGGCAATGTTTATCCGTGAGAGGTTGTCCGGTTTCACCAGGAGATGTTCCACGACCAGAAGGATGGCGATGATAACCATGTATCCCAGATAGACCAGGCTGAGATCAAAGAGCGCCGACAGCGTGAGGAGACTGAGGAAGGTGATCACATGCAGGATTGCCGATACCAGCAGGGATTTTTTCACCCCGAATCTGACCGGCAGGGAGTTGAGACCGGCGGTACGGTCATATTCCAGGTCCTGGCAGGCGTAAAGGACATCGAAGCCCGCGATGTAGGTGCAGAGCGCCAGGGACAAGAGGGCGATGGGGGAAGAGATCTCGCCCGTCACGGCCAGCCACACCCCGAGAGGGGCAAGGCCGATGACAAATCCCAGGATGAGATGGGACAGCCAGGTGAATCGCTTGGTGTAGGAGTATCCCAGGAGGAGCGACAGAACCGGGAAGGAAAGCCAGAAGCATTCCCGGGAGATTATCGCCGAGGACAGGACGAAAAGGAGGCTCGCCCCGCCGATGAAGAGTCTCGTCTCGCCGGGAGAAATCGCGCCCACCGGCAGCTCCCGCTGGGAGGTGCGGGGATTTAACGCGTCAAAATCCACGTCCACCAGGCGGTTGAAGCCCATGGCCGCGGACCTGGCGCCCACCATGGCCATGATGATCCAGAAGACAAGCCAGGGCGTCAGCGGCGCCTCCCAGCCGGCGAGGATCAGGGCGGAAAGGGCAAAGGGCAGGGCGAAGATGGTATGACCAAACTTGATCATCCTTCCGTAAACAATGATTTTTGACAGCAAGTTATTCATCCGCCACTCGATTATTGAAGTCGGCTGCTTCTATCATGGAAAGAGAACATTTACAAGTCGGCCCTGCCCAAAGCGGCACTTAACCCCTTGACGGGAGGAACAGGGGCATGTATTAATTACCCCAGGGAATCACTCCCGGCCTCTTTGTTTCCCTGAACACCCGCCGGAGCGGCCATTTAGGATTGACACCCGGTGAAGATAACCTTTCGCGACAATAATCTCCCGCCCTTATGGGATAAGATAGAAGCCGGAGCCCGCCTCACCCTGGAGGATGGCCTTATCCTGTTTCGCTCAGACGATCTGATCGCCCTGGGAAGGATGGCCCGGGAGATGAATTACCGGCGGAACGGCGACGCGGTTTACTACTCCCTCAACCAGAAGATCGAGCCAACCAATATCTGCCGCCTCCAATGCCGGTTCTGCGCCTTTTCCGTCCAGCCTGATGATCCCAGGGCCTATGAGCTTTCCATTCCCGAGATACTCGAAAAGATATCCCCATCGATAAGGGAGGTCCATATCACCGGGGCGCTCCATCCGGACCGCCCCTGGCGCTATTACCTGGACCTTGTTGCCGCCATCAGAGAAAGGTTCCCCCAGGTGGGAATCAAGGCCTATACGGCCGTCGAGATCGATTACTTCCACCGGCAATTCGGGATTCCCGTCAAGCAGGTGTTGAAAGGGCTGAAAAACGCCGGTCTGGACAGTCTCCCCGGGGGCGGGGCGGAGATTTTTTCCCAGCGGGTAAGACTCCGCCTTTTCCCAGGGAAAATCAGCGCAAAAAGATGGCTCATGATCCATCGCGTCGCCCATCTCGCGGGCATCCCTACCAACGCCACCATGCTCTACGGCCATATCGAAACCATCGAGGAGAGGCTCCGCCACCTGATCATGCTGCGGGAACTTCAGGATGAAACGGGGGGGTTTTTCTCGTTCATCCCCCTGCCCTTCCAGCCGGGCCAGTTGGGGATAACCCCCGGAAATCGCGCAACCGGCGGCGTAGATGACCTGAAAACCATCGCCATCTCCAGGCTCATGCTGGATAATTTCCCCCATGTGAAGGCCTACTGGGTAATGCTCACCCAGGAGGGGGCCTCCCTGGCCCTCCATTTCGGCGCTGATGACCTGGACGGCACCGTCGGGGGCGAGCGGATCGCCCATGATGCCGGCGCCGACACGCCCCAGTCTCTGGCCAGGGAAAATCTGACCGGGATGATCAGAGAAACGGGCCGGATCGCCGTGGAACGGGATGTCTTTTACAATCCGCTACGGGCCGATGGTGAGGATATTATCGGCAAAATCCCCTATCTGAACTCGGTCCCCTTCTATCACCACTTCCCCCGGCAGCCCTTCCGGCTGCTCCCGCTGGCGCCCCGCCAGATGGGAATCCTGTCCCGGCAGGGCCAGATCGCCGGGGGGCCTTTTTCCCTCATGGATTATCTCGCCCAGGATGATGGTCTCACCATGCTCAATTACTGCATCGCCTCGCCCCGGGAGGTGGGGAGCGTCTTGCTTTTCTCAAAACTCCCCTGGACGGGACTCGAGGCAAAGGATATCGGCATCACCGACGATACGGCCACCTCCGTGCGGCTCCTGCGGGTGCTGCTGGAGCAGCGCTATGGTGTACAGGCCCGTCTGCGGCGCCTGAGATCACACGAGCGCATCTACGACCCGTATCAGGCGGTTCTCCTCATCGGCGACGAGGCGCTGAGAAGGCGCAAGTCCGGGCTCCCGGGATTCCCCCTTGTTTTCGATCTGGCCGGCGAATGGTTTAACTGGCAGCAACTCCCCTTCGTCTTCGCGGTCTGGGCCTGCGATAAAGAACTCCCGGAGAAAAAACGGCAGGCCCTGGCAGGGGCAATCGAGCGTTCCCTGCGACAGGCCGAAGGGAAAATGATCGCCCTGGGCGCCAGCTACTGCCAGGGGATCGGGATCACGCCAAAAGAGGCCGCCGCCTATCTGGCCGCCTTCCAGTACCGTCTGGGCGAGGAGGAGAAAGAGGCGATCAGAATATTCCGGGGATACATCCATGATTGACGGCATTCTCCAGAAAATCAAAGATCAACGGAGGCTGTCGCCCACAGAAGGGCTGGCCCTCCTGCGGGAGGCGCCGCTTCTTGAACTGGCAGAGGCCGCCGGTGAAATCCGCCACCGGCAGAACCCCGGCGGGATGGTGACCTTCGTGGTGGATACCAACCCGAACTACACCAATATCTGCGTCAACGACTGCGCCTTCTGCGCCTTTTACCGCCGGGCCGGGGCGCCGGACGCCTACGTCCGGTCGGTGGATGAGCTGATAGGATCATTCAAAGCGGCGGCCGCGGCCGGGGTGAGGACGGTCCTGCTCCAAGGCGGCGTCAATCCGGAGCTGCCCCTGTCCTATTACCTCGAACTGGTAACGCGGACCATCGGGGAGGCGCCGGAGATCCATCCCCATTTCTTCTCCCCTCCGGAGATCATGGGAATGGCCGCCACCTCGGGCAGGAAGCTGGAAGAGGTGTTAACCCTCTTGTGGGAGGCCGGGTTGCGGACCTTGCCGGGCGGCGGCGCCGAAGTCCTCTCCGAGCAGGTGAAGGCCATCGTAAGCCCCCGCAAGGGCACGGCCAGGGATTGGCTTGGGGTAATGCGGGCGGCCCACCGGATCGGATTTAAATCCACCGCCACCATGATGTTCGGCCATGCCGAAACGGATCGGGATATTATCACGCACCTCCAGGCCATCAGAAATCTCCAGGATGAATATGACGGGTTCACCGCCTTCATCCCCTGGAGCTTCAAGCCGGGCAACTCCCCGCTGGGGGAGCGGACAGGACGTCAACCTCAGGCCCTGCGATATCTCCGGCTGATCGCCCTGGCCCGGATCTACCTGGACAATTTTCCCCACATCCAGACGTCTCCGTTTTCGGAAGGGAAAAAGATCGGCCAGGTGGCCCTGCACTTCGGCGCCGACGATTTCGGCGGCACCCTCCTGGAGGAGAACGTCCACCGGGCGGCGGATTTCGTGAACCCTGGAAGCATGGAGGAATCCATCCACCTGATCCACGCCGCGGGATTCGACGCCGCCGAGCGAGACACCAGATACCGGATTCTTAAACATTTTCCCCGGACGGAAAGGCGTATGGCTTAGGGCGTAAGATCCCAAACCATAAGCCTTCAGCATCCTATATTATCACCATTTCCGGCGGCTCGGGAATAATCCCCTTGTCCGCCGCCAGCCTAAACAGCCGCTCCAGTGCCTGTTTTCCCTGTTCGCCCATATCCAAAGTGAGGTCGTTTACATACATCTTCACAAACCTGGCCCCCTGCTCGGGATCGATTCCCCGGCCCCATTCCAGGGCATAGGGTATGGACTCATCCTGGTGATGATATCCGTACTCGATGCTTTCCTTCAGGGCCTGACATAGCTTGTCAGCCAGCTCCCGCCCCAGGTCCCTCCGGACCACATCCAGCCCCAGCGGCAGGGGGAGACCGCCTGACTGCTCCGCCCAGAATTCACCAAAATCCAGGATCTTGTGAAAACCCTCCTCCTGGTAGGTGATCTGGCCTTCATGAATAAGCAGTCCGGCGGCGAATTCACCGCTGGCCACCCGGTCCATGATCTCATCAAAGGGGATGTCCACATGCTCGATCCCCTCGGTGAAGATACGGAAAAGCAGCGTCGCCGTGGTAAGCTCCCCCGGGGTAGCCACCACCTTCCCCCGCAGCTCTTCCAGGGTGCGATACCGCTTGGAGACAATCACGGGGCCGTATCCCTCCCCCATGCTGGCGCCGGTCTTCATGATCCAGTATTTGTCCGCCACGTAGGGGTAGGCATGGGCGGAGATGGCCGTCACCTCCAGTTCGCCCCTCCGGGCCCGGACGTTAAGAGTCTGGATATCCTCCATCACATGTTCGATGGTTATTCCGGGAATCTTCACCCGTCCCGCGGCCAGGCCGTAAAACATGAAGGCGTCATCGGGGTCCGGGCTGTGCCCCACCTTGATTATTCTCTCTTCCATTCGTCCTTCCTTTCTGTTTGATGAGGACCTGAATTGCAGGCTCGGAGATTACACCCAAGAAAGATTCCTTGTCAATCTCAACGGTGATTACGCCGTGTAACAAGTCGTCATTCCTTGCGGATTACGTGCTTCTTACACTGCGCCGTTGTTGATAAACAATAACAATCATGTTACAGATCACCCAGGCAAACGTTCCCTTGGAGGTCTTTGCTGTTTATTTATTTTCATAAACTTCCGTGATCATTCAATCATCGCCAGTTTTAGAGAGGGCTGCCTTGAGACGAAAAGTCATTATTACGGTTGCACCTGTGGGAAGCGTACCCACGAAAAAGGATAACCCCAATACCCCCATCACTCCCCGGGAGATCGTCGATGATGTAGTGGAATGTTGCCGGCTTGGCGCGTCGGTGGCCCATATACATGCCAGGGATGACAATGGTCTGGCCACCACTGACCAGGCAAGATACGGGGAAATAAAGGGACTGATTGAAAAGGAGTGCGGGATCATCATCCAGTTGTCCACCGGCGCCAGGACGGGCAACCTTTTCGAGCGGGGGGCGTGCCTGGATCTAAAACCGGAGATGGCCAGCCTCTCCACGGGCTCCTCCAATTTTTCCAACGGCGTCAACTTCAACCCTCCGGAGCTGATAGAATACCTGGCCGCCAGGATGTATGACAACGGAGTGGTGCCGGAGATAGAGGCCTTTGACATTTCGATGGTGGACAACGCCAGGTTCTTATTGAAAAGGAGGGTGTTAAGGCCGCCTCTGAATTTCAATCTTGTTTTCCATGTCCCGGGCTCCATGTCCGGCAGCCCGAAAAATCTGCTGCACATGGTGGAAATACTGCCTCCGGAATCCACCTTCTCGATCAGCGCAATAGGCAGGATGCAGACGGACCTGATTGCCATGGGTGTGATCCTGGGTGGTAATGTGAGGGTGGGCCTGGAGGACAACCTGCTTTATTCTTACGAGGACGGGACACCGGGGTCCAACGCAATGTTTGTGGAAAGGGCGGTTCGGATTATCAGAGAACTGGGCCGGGAAGTGGCAACGCCGGATGAAGCCAGAAAAATATTGCAGCTGTGTGCCAAGCGTTAAATGACGGGCGGGGGCGGGTGAAGGATATAGCGCAACGGAGCATCCGGACTTTTTACGAAGTCGTCAATAGTAAAGAGGTATTGGAAAGGTACGGCCCTGCAAAAAGACAGGAAGACCGCCCGGGAAGGACGGGGACGTTGAGGAAATCGGATAACTTCTGGCCAGATCATTACAAAAGCGAAAGCGGGAACCCAAAGGGAAATAGCTCAACATAACAGCATTGCCTCTATAATGGTGAGTAGACCGGTTTCTCCCGACGCTGTAGGTCGATGTTTGTGTTCTCCGTTTCCGCCTGGTTTCCCGGCGGTGCCACATCATCTCAACCATACATCAGTTGGCCCCGGCCCCTCTCAGAACCGTGCTTGCGCTATT
>JAXMLI010000293.1:0-6635 GCA_034368785.1 Smithellaceae bacterium
CCTTCAAAGGTAGTGCGGCCAAAATTCTATGGCTTTTGCCAATCCGCTCGAGGTGTGAGGCTTTATCGATTCAGTACAAGGGCGTCATGTTTGGAAATAATCGTATCTTTCAGAAAGTTGGCATCATCATGGCCGGGATAATCGAGATTGTAATGAAGCCCGCGGCTTTCCAGGCGCGACATGGCCGAACAGGTGATCATGCGGGCCACAAGCGCGATATTCCGCAGTTCAATCAAATCCTTGGTCAGGAAAAAATTCTTGTAATACTCGTCAATTTCCCTGGATATCAGCTCAATCCTGCTCAAGGCCCTTTCCAGCCGGCGATTGGAGCGGACGATTCCCACATAGTTCCACATGGTCCTCCTGAGTTCATCCCAGTTCTGGGAAACGACGATGGAATCGTCGCTTTCCATGACCCCCGTGGTGCTCCAGGGGGGTATCGGAGGGAATTGGAAATCAGACGAAGCAAAGGTCTCGGCGATCCTCTGAAAAGACCGGTGGGCGAAGACGATCGCCTCAAGAAGTGAGTTGCTGGCCAGCCGATTGGCGCCATGAAGCCCCGTACAGGATGATTCACCGCAGGCATAAAGCCCCTCGATGCTGGTTTCACCGTGCGAATTGACCAGTATTCCCCCGCAGATATAGTGCGCCGCCGGCACTACGGGAAGCGGGTCTTTTGCCATATCAAGGCCGTATTTCAGGCACTGGTCATAGATATTGGGAAATCTGCCCTGGAGAAAAGCTCTCTCGAGGTGGGTCATGTCCAGAAGGACGTAATCGTCCCCGGAGATCTTTATTTCATTATCTATCGCCTTGGCCACGGAATCGCGCGGGGCAAGGCTTCCCAGGGGGTGATATTTCTCCATAAAGGCGGCGCCATTCTTCATCCTCAATATCCCGCCCTCGCCGCGCATGGTCTCACTGAGGAGGAATGACTTGGCATCAGGGTGATAGAGACAGGTCGGGTGAAACTGGATGAATTCCATGTTGGCGATCTTAGCGCCGGCACGGTATGCCATGGCGATGCCATCGCCGGTGGCGATATCGGGATTGCTGGTGATCAGATAAACCTTGCCTGCCCCGCCGGTGGCGATGATGGTATATTTTGCGAGAAATGTATGGACCTCGCCGCCCTCGATATCCAGGACATAGGCGCCCAGACAGGTATCGGGCTCTTCACTTTGACTGCCACTCAGACCGGCGGACATAATCAGGTCGATGGCAATGTGGTTTTCATAAATACTGACAGTTCCCATGCTCGCGACTTTTTCATTCAAGGCTCGCTCAATTTCATGGCCCGTCAGGTCTTTGGCGTGGAGGACCCGGCGCATGGAATGGCCGCCTTCCTGGCCGAGATCGTAGGGAGATGTTCCCCCTTCGGAGCGGGTGAACTCCACCCCCCATTCGATAAGATCCTTAATCCTGTCAGGACCCTCTTCCACCACAAAGCGAACCACATCCGGGTTCGATAAGCCGGCGCCGCAAACAAGGGTATCGTTGATGTGGTATTCAAAACTATCGCAGAGATCCTGGACCGCGGCGATTCCTCCCTGGGCGTAGTTGGTATTCGATTCAGATGAATCCTTTTTGGTTACCACCGCCACCGTCCCCAATTTGGAGGCCTTAATGGCGAATCCCAGCCCGGCGATGCCGGTACCCAGAACAAGAAAGTCAGTTTTTATTTCCATAATATTGGTCTTTACGAATCCCATCTCGAGATAAAATGAACGTTTACAACTCGCCCCCGAATCTATATATTGCCTTGGCTGTTTTGGAAAGGGAAAAGGAAGGCAACATTGCTGGTACTTGGCATCGAATCGTCTTGTGATGAAACTGCGGCGGCTGTACTCCGTGATGGGAGTATCCTGCTTTCCAACGTGATCCATTCACAAGGCGATCTCCACTGCCGTTACGGCGGCGTGGTCCCCGAACTGGCCTCCCGGATGCACATCGATACAATAATCCCGGTCATATCTGAAGCGCTCAGACAGGGAGGAATCACCCGCGGGGAGATCGAGGCGATAGGCGTAACCAGAGGACCCGGCCTTATCGGTTCCCTCCTGGTCGGCTTCTCTGTGGCCAAGGCCATGGCCTTTTCCCTCAACGTGCCTTTTGTCGGGGTCAATCATATTGAAGGACATATCTCGGCGGTCTTTCTCAATGAGGAGCAGCCACGTTTTCCCTTCCTGGCCCTGGTCGTCTCAGGAGGCCATACCAGTACCTATCTGGTGTCCCAGCAGGAGGGATTCCGGCTGATTGGTCAGACAAAGGACGACGCGGCCGGAGAGGCCTTTGACAAGGGGGCAAAACTCCTCAATATCGGCTATCCCGGGGGAATCTTGATTGATAAGCTCGCAGAAAGGGGAAATCCGGAGGCAATCAAGTTTCCCCGTTCCCTCCGGGGCAGTCTGGATTTCAGTTTCAGCGGGCTCAAGACATCCCTCCTGACCTACCTGAAAAAGAATGGCCTGCCGGAGGATCATCACGCCTTGTCGGATCTGGCCGCTTCCTATCAGGAGGCCATTGTGGATGATCTCGTGACCAAGACATTACAGGCGGCGGAATTGACGGCCGTTGAGGATATTGTGATCTGTGGCGGCGTGGCGGCAAATACCCGCCTTCGCGGCCGGATTGAGCAGGATGCCCGGCATAAGGGCATGAGGGTGTTTATCCCCGCGCCTGTTTTCTGCACCGACAACGCCGCGATGATTGCCGTCGCGGCTCACCGGCGCTTGGCGGCAGGCCGCCGGGACAGACTTGATATAAACGCCTTCTCGCGGTGGACGCCCCTCCAGGAAGTCGAAAAATGAATTCAGTAAAGGCTATTCTTCGCCGTTACAATATCGTTCCCAAGAAATCGCTGGGTCAGTCTTTCCTTACGGACGGCAATACCGCCCGGAGCATCGTGGAACTGGCGGAGCTGGATAGTTCGGATACGGTCATTGAAATAGGGTCGGGCGTGGGCTTCATGACCAGACTGATGGCGGAGAAGGCCGGCCGGGTAATCGCGCTGGAACTCGACCGGACCTTGATAGAAATCCTCCTGGAAGAACTGAAGGATGCACAAAATATTAAAGTGATTCACACCGATGTGCTGAAATACGACTTCGGCGCTTGGAAAAAGGAAGATGACCAGTCCAATAGGTCAAGCATCCTTCTTGACCGGCCAGACAAGATGCCTGCCCTATTTTCAGGTGAAATTCCAGGCAGGAAAATAAAGGTGGTCGGAAATATTCCCTACAACATTTCCTCGCCTATTATCTTCCAGCTTCTGGACCATCGAGAAGCTATTGATCGCGCAATTCTGATGGTTCAGAAGGAGGTAGCTGATCGTCTTCTCGCTGCTCCCGGCACCAAGGAATACGGGATACCAACGGTGATCATGTCCATGTATGCCGTGATCCTGCGGAAGATCACCGTGCCGCCAGGCGCTTTTTCTCCCCCGCCCAAGGTGACCTCTACCGTTATCGAGATCAAGTTTCGGGAGCGGCCGCTTCTGGAACTGATCGATCCGGGATTTTTCCGGAAGGTCGTCCGTACGGCCTTTGGCATGAGGAGGAAAACCCTGTTTAACAACCTGAGAAACCTCGATGCCCCGGGGTTGTCTGAAACACTGCTTGAAGAAACACTGCGCGCGGAAGGCATTGATGGGCGCCGAAGAGGGGAAACCCTTTCGGTGGAGGATTTTGGTCGGCTGTCCAATACCCTGTTCCGGGTCATGGGCGCGGCAATTTCAGTGAACAGTGAATAGTGAACTGGGGGTTGGCAATTGCTCAAAGAGAAAAAAGATGGTGAAATGCTGCTGATATTTGGCGAGGATGCCCGGATATATGAGGGCATCCTGAAGGCCAGGCTTCCCGAACTCGAGGTTGTCACCGCAGTTGATCTTGACGAAGCGCTGCCCCATATCGACCAGGTGGAGATAATTCTGGCCTGGCGGCTGCCCGATGAACTTCTCCGCCGGGCAGGCAATCTTCGCTGGTTCGCCTCTCAGGCGGCCGGCAATGAACATCTGGTTAACAACAGCAATCTGCCGCCTGAAGTGACCCTGACAAAAACCACGATATACGGGGAGATGATGCGTGAGTATCTCTTCTCCTATCTCCTGTATTTCGCCCGGGAGATACCGCGCTATCAACGGGCTCAACGGGAGAAGACATGGTCGCCCGCGCGACCGGAAAGGCTCAGCGGAAAGGTGATGGGCGTCCTTGGTCTTGGCGCCGTGGGGAGAGAAATCGCCAGGGGGGCAAAGTATTTCGGGATGACGGTGCTGGGGGTTAACAGATCGTTCACTCCGGTGGAGTGTGTCGATGAGGTCTTCTCCGTGGCGGATCTCCACCGGATGATCCCGCGACTGGACTATCTGGTGAACGTCCTGCCCCTGACGGATAAAACCAGGGGGATATTAGGGGAAAAGGAGTTTCTCCTCCTCCGGGATGGCGCCTTTTTTGTCAATATGGGACGGGGAAAAACCATCGATGAAGACGGGCTGTCACGGGTCCTGGCCAGGGGGAAAATCCGGGCCGTCCTCGATGTCTTTGCCAGCGAACCCCTTGCGGCCGATTCCCCCCTTTGGGAGATGGAGAACGTGATGATCACGCCGCATGTATCGGGCATAAATATTCCCGAAGAGATCTGCGAGAATTTTATGGAAAACTACGGACGATGGCGCCGGGGAGAGGGGCTCTATGGTTTGGTCGATCGGGCGCTGGGTTACTGAGGGGCGGGGCGAAATTATTTTGGCGGAGGGCTGAGATGACCGGTTTACCGGAGATAGGCAATGTAAAACTCGATGATACGCGTTTGTCATATCTCCACTGGCCTTCTGAGGGAGAACCCCTGATTTTACTACACGCTACCGGCTTCCTCCCCTGGCTTTGGCACCCGATTGCCATGAAATTATGGCCGAAATACCGGATCATCGCCCCTTATCTGTGCGACCACCGGGAGGCGGATCCCCATGAGGGGGGACTGGACTGGTATCAGCTGGCCTGGGACATGAGTTCTCTGCTTGATGAGCTTGAGATTGAAAGGCCCTATCTGGCCGGGCACTCGATGGGGGGAACCGTCCTGGCCATCGCGGAGGCGAACTTCGACATTCAGGCCAGAGCGATGGTGCTGATCGAGCCGATCTTTCTCCTTCAGGAGATATACGGCCTGGAAATGACCGTTGATGATCATCCTTTGGCGTCCAGGTCGATCAGAAGAACGAACCATTGGCCGGATAGGGATGAGGCTCGCAGGTACCTCGAATCCTCTCCTCTGTTTGGTTCCTGGCATAAGGAGACGCGGGATCTGTATCTTGAACATGGCATGGTGGAAGAAGATGGCGGTGTCAGGCTCGCCTGCTCTCCCCGGATGGAGGCGGCGATCTTTATGGGGGGTCTCAGGTACGATCCCTGGCCGGCCTTCCCCCTGATCAAGTGTCCTGTCTTGGTGGTGGAGGGAGAGAAAAGCACGAACCGTCAGTATGTGAATCTCCCCAAGGCTGCCGCTGCGATTCCCGGGGGGAAACATCTGCTCATCCCGGAGGCGGGGCATCTCTTGCCCATGGAAGATCCTTTCCGCGTGGCTCAGATCATAGCTGATTTTTTTCTAAACACCTGAGCGCTTACCATGACCTTAAGAAGTCTTCTCATCACTCCCACATTTTTCCCCAGGCTCACAGGAAATGCCGTCACGGTCGGGCGCGTCCGTCAGGGATTATCCGAGAGCGGGATTACCTGCCGGGTCCTGGACCTGGAAAAAATCCGGGAGAGTGAACTTGTGACGCTCCTCGATGAGTTCCAGCCCCGGGTTATCCACAACTTCCACGCCTGCAAGTCCGGCCGGATGGGACTCGAGATCAGGGAACGCCTGCCTGCCTGGATGATCACCACGATGACCGGCACGGATATAAATATAGATATTGATGATCCGGTAAAAGGTAAAGAAGTGATGGATGTTCTGGCCGCGTCAGACCGGATTACCGTCTTCAACGATCAGGCCCTGGCCAAACTGGTGGAACGGGGAATACCGCCGCAAAAGGTGAAGGTCATTCACCAGTCCGTCCTGCTGCCGCAGCAGCTTGAGGTGGATTACCGGAATGAATTCAATATATACGGAGGGGGGCTTGTTTTTCTCCTGATGGGAACCATCCGAAGGGTAAAGGAGTTTTCTCTGGCGATAGATGTCTTGAGCGAGGCGCGGGAAAAATATCGGGACATTCATCTCTTCATCGCGGGACCCCCGGGCGAGGAAGAGGAGTTCGACCGGATCATGAAGCGCGTCGCCAACCGGGACTGGATAAAATATCTCGGCGGGGTGCCGAGGGAAAAGATCCGCGGCCTTTTTCAAGCGGTCGATGTGCTGTTGAATACCTCTCTGTCCGAATCGGAATCCAATGCCATTCTCGAAGCGATGTATTTTGCCAAACTTGTGATCGCCAGAGACATCCCGGGAAACGCCTCGCTGATCAATAGCGGGACAGGCTTATTGTTTAACGGCCGGGACGATCTCTTGAAACAAATTGTAAAAGTCCTGGACAATCGCGAGCTGGCAAAGGAGAAGGGAATCAGGGCGAAAGAACTTGTTCTAACGCAGTTCAGTTATGAAAGGGAAAGGGATTCCTATCTTTCTCTCTACCGGGAGCGCGG
>JAXMLI010000294.1:0-18370 GCA_034368785.1 Smithellaceae bacterium
GGGGGTCATTTCAACGCTATTCAATATGATATTAGGCACCTAGCATGGCCCGACCCCATTCACCATTCCCGGAATGACAAAGCGGAAAATATTCTTCCCTACCTTTCTTCCTCGGGAAGGTTGAGGTAACGTATTAAAATAACGCTCAGGAGCATGAGGACCCCGAAAAGAACAAAGGCCAGGCCGAATGTTCCCGCATCCCCGAAGATCCCCAGGACAACCGGGAAAAGCCCCGCCCCGATGAGATTGGCGAGCAGCATGGTGAGGGAAACATAAAGACTACGAGAGTGTTGCGGCGCGAGCCGGGAGAGGATCGTAAAGCCGGCCGGGAAGAAGCACACCGTGAGCATGGGCTGGATAAACACCATGAGGAAGACCCACTGGCCGGGCAGTATCCCCAGCAGGATCGTCATAAGGCCGTTAAACAGGATCACCATGGTCATAAGCGGCTTCGGTCCGAACCGGTCCGAAAGCCACCCGGAGACGAGGGCCATCACCAGGAGGGGGAACCGCGACAAACCCAGGAGCGAGTTGGCCAGACCTCTCTCAATCCCCCTTTCCTCAATGAGATAGAGGGGCATCATGCTGAATAACCCTACCGTGGCGCCGACGGCCAGGCCGAAGAGAACCACCATGATCCAGAAGGCCGGTTGAACTGTTATCGGGCGCACGTTGCTGAAGGTGGGGGCCTCGCCGTAAAAATTGCCGCCGGGAGAAAAACGCAGGAAGAACAGCCCCAACAGGAGCGAGGCGGTAGCGACCAGGGCAATGATACCCTGCCAGTGCAAAGGAACGAGAAGCCCTTCCACGATGAGCGGGGCGCAAATAAAGGCCATCGTGGGCGCATACTCGTGGACGGCGATGGCCTTTCCCCAATTGGCAGGCAGGATCGCCGTGGTAAGCGTCGTCATCCCCGAGGGGAGATACAGACCGGTAGCGATGCCCAGGAGGAAAAGTCCCAGCCGGATCATAGTGAGGCTGTAACTCGCGGCGACCAGATAGAAGGCGGCTGCGGCTGCAACAGCAGCAACAGCAATGGTAAGCCGGTGGGTAAGCCGGGCGGAAACGAAACCCGAGCTGAAGAGCCCCAGGGAATAACCGACCGCAATCATCAGAAAGAGGCTGCCGGAGGTGGCGTAGCTGAGCGCAAACTCCCTTCCGAGTACGGGCAAGAGTGGCGCCAGGACGAGCCTGGAGAGCATGTTGAGGAAAAAGATGCCCGTCAGGAGAAAAAGCAGGAAAAGCTGGGATTTTCTGGAAAGGGAGATATCAGTCATCTGTCGGCCCTTCCACTTTTGGTTCGGGTTTTGTTCCTCCCTCTTCAAGGGGGACCTTAGGAGGGGGATGGGGTTTAAGTGGCGAAGCGGTCATTTGATCCCATCCCCACCCCGACCCTCCCCTTGAAGGGGAGGGAGGTTGGGGCTTTAGGCCTCCCCTTGGAGGGGAGGGAGAAGGAGCTGCAAAGAGGGCCATCACATATTAAAACGGATCAAGACAAACGCAATTTTCTAACCGGACATTCGTGTGATTTATCCCCAAAAGCCCTGCGCCGATCGATCAATATTCCTTTGTCAATTTATCCAGTTCGGCTAAAGAGAATACCGGTCCGTCCTTGCAGACATACTTGCTGCCCACGTTGCACCGGCCGCACTTCCCGATCCCGCACTTCATCCTCATTTCCAGGGACGTGATGATATTTTCCTTGGAAAAACCCAGCTCGAAGAAAACAGGCAACGTGAAGCGGATCATAACCGGCGGCCCGCAGATAACAGCCACGGCATTTTCCGCGCCGGGGGCCACCTCCCGGCAGACCGTGGGAACGAACCCCTCCCGTCCCTGCCAGGTCTCATCCCCCTTATCCACCGTAACATTGAGAGAGATGTCCTCCCTCTTGGCCCAGCGGGTCAGTTCATCCTTGTAAAGAAGGAGCCCCGGGGTTCTCGCGCCATAGATTACCGTGATATTGCCGAACCGGCGCCGGTTGTCCTCGAAGATCATATAGTTGAGCAAGGACCGCAACGTGGTGAAGGCAAAACCGCCCCCCACGATGACCACATTCTTCCCTTCCAGGTACTCCATCGGCCAGGAATTCCCCAAGGGACCCCTTACCCCCATGAGGGCCCCCTCCTCCAGATCATGCAGGGCGCTGGTCACCACCCCGGCCTTCTGAACGGTGAATTCTATATAACCCCGCTGGGTCGGTGAAGAGGCGATGCCGATGGGCGACTCGCCCTTGCCGAAAAGTGACAGCTCGGCGAACTGTCCGGGCGTATAGCTGAATCTCGCTTCATCTTCGGGGTTGAGGAATTTCAGACGCAGGGTCTTTATGTCCTTTGTATCCACCTCGGTGATGGTCTTTTCGACCTCCACCGGAATGGGAATGTAGGGGTTGTCCATCGTGGTTCCTCCGTTTTACAGCCGGGAAATATCCTGCACTATCTTCCTGATATCGATGTTTACCGGACAGGACATGACGCACCGTCCGCACCCGACGCAGGAGATGGCGTTAAAATTATCCACGTAGTATTTGAATTTGTGCATCACCCGCTGACGCCACCGCTCCTTCTGGGTGGGCCGGGGGTTATGGCCCGACGCCTCCCTGGTGAAAAGTGGATACATGCAGGAATCCCAGAGACGGAGACGAACCCCCTGATCGGCCTTCATCTCGTCGCTGATATCGAAACAGTGGCAGGTGGGGCAGAGATAGGTGCAGGTGCCGCAGGCCAGACAGCGCCGATGGATCGTTTCCCAGAAGGGATGTTCGAAGTTGTTATCCAGAATCGGCTTGATTTCCTTTCCCGGCACGGTGCTTTTGATCGCCTCCGCGGCCCGGCTCGCGATGACCGCCCTCTCCTCTTCCCAGGCGGCGCCGGCCTTCTCCGCCCCGAAGTAACCCTTCAGACCCAAACCCTTATCGGTGATAAATTCGGCCACATAACCAGCGCTTGTCTCGGTGAGCAGGATGTCCGCGCCCGTGCCGGAGGTGGGATTTCCCGCGACAGAGGTGCAGAAGCAGGTGGAATACGGGGGTTCGACGCAGGCCACGGCAATGATCGTGGTCGCCTCCCGTTTATCAATATAGTACCTGTCCCGGTACTTCTCCTGGTCAAAGAGCAGGTCCAGGAGGAGAAAACTCCGGCAATCACAGGAACGGACGCCGAAGAGGACCCTTCGCGCCTCCGCCCTCTCCCCTTGCGCGAGAGTCACGCCCCTTTCCGTGCCCATGTATCTCATCAGGAGTTCCGTCTGGGGGAAGAAGAGGTTCTTCGGCGCGTTGGTGCTGTTTCTCCATCCCAGGACAGGGGCATCCGTCGGCCCCAACTCCTTGAATAACAGGCCGTCACCCTCCTTGACAGGCGCGTAAACCAGGAAATCCCCGGCCATCTTCCTGGCGATGCCGCCTAAATCGTCTTTTCCTATCAACCTCGTTTCCATAAACGTCCCTTATTGATCATTGTTCATTGATCCAGACCCAGTTTCTTCATGAGCGGCCCGGGGTCCACGTTATGCAGGGCAAACCAGTTCGCCGGCCCGGCGAGTCCCATGGCCAGGGCCATCAATTCGGTAAAGTAGAACACGGGCAACCGGAGGTCCTGGCCGGCCCTCATGTCGAGATTGGCCATGCAGACCGGACAGGCCGTGACCACACAGTCCGCGCCTGCCTCCCGGGCCATGGTCATCAGCCGGTCCACCATGGAGTTGACGATGCCGGTCTTGCTGATGGTCAGGCTCCCGCCGCAGCAGTCCGTTTTATAGGACCAGAAACGGGGTTCCGCGCCCATGATGGTCAAAATCTCGTCCATGATCAGGGGGTTCTCGTGGGAGTCGAACCGGCACACCTCGGGCGGTCGCAGGAGGAGGCAGCCGTAATAGGAGACCGTCTTGAGACCCCGCAGGGGGCGTTTCAGCATCTTACCCAGTTCTTCCGGTCCGATGTCCCGGTAAAAGATGTCCAGGGGGCTGCGGATCGAGAGGGTTCCCTGGTAGGAGCCGCCCACCGCCTCTTCCACCTCCCTTTTCAACTCCGCATCCTTAGCCAGGTAATGTTGCGCCGACTTGAAACGGTTGAAACAGGCGGCGCAGGGGACCATCACCTCCGTGGCTTCCCCTCGGGCATCCCCTTCGGCAATCACCAGATTGCGCGCGGAAAGCGCCAGGGACAATTTAAAATTGGTACTGTGGGCGGAGGTGGCCCCGCAGCATGACCAGTCCCTGATCTCCGCCAATTCTATTCCCAGGGCGCTGCTGACCGCCTTCACCGAGAGATCATATTCCTTCCCGGTGGCGTGGAGAGAGCATCCCGGATAGTATGATATTTTCAAGTCCCGCCTCCTTTTTCAATGATCAATGATCAATGATCAACGATCAACGATCAATAATCTTCGTTTTCTCAAATATCTCGCGAACGCTCTTCATATCTTTGGTTCGGGGAGAAAAGGGGGTCAGCTTCCCCTTCATGAGCATCCCGAGGCCCATGGCCAGATCGGAGAAGAGGTCTCCCGATTTCAGCTTGTACTGAACCATCATCAACGGCTCGTTGATCCGGCCGCCGAACTTGACCGCCGACAGGAAGGACTCATGGAACTTCAGTATATTCTTTTCCCGAACGAAACAGCCTGATTCCAGGGCTATCTCCCGCAGGACATCCATCATCCGGGCGATATCCACCTCGTTGGGACAGCGGGTGATGCAGGTCTCGCAGGAAACGCAGAGCCAGATGGTGGAACTCTCCAACACCTCTTTTTCCCTGCCTGCCTGGATCATCCGGATGACCCGGTTGGGATTGTATTCCATCGTTGTTGCCAACGGACAGCCGGCGGTACACTTCCGGCAATGGTAGCAGCGCTGAATGGGTACGCCCTTGATCCGACCATTCACCTTTTCTAAAAATGTTCCCATTTACCTCTCCCCACTTTATTGCGGATTGCGGTTTAAAACTCCCCTTCCCGCCACGAAGGTCTATTTATGCCCCTCACCCGGTTCAAAAATGAAATCCTCCGGATCGTTCTCCCGGAAGGTCGCCAGGAGGGCCGGCTCTTCCAGGGACATTCCGGCCCGGTGCCCGAACGTTTCAAAGCCGTCCTTGTCTATCTTCTTGAGGTAAGTTCGGAGATCCACCCCCATGGGGCAGACATCGACGCAGGTCCCGCAATCCACGCAGCGTCCCGCCATATGGAAAATGCGCATGGTCTGAAACACCGCCGTATCCGCCGGATTGACCCCCAGGCCTACCCAGCTTGGCTGGGTCTGCTCGACGAAGCAGCTCCGGCAGTAGCAGGAGGGACAGGCGTTGCGGCAGGCATAGCACCTGATGCACCTGGCCATCTCGCCGCTGAAATACGCCCACCGCTCATCTTCAGTCATGGCCTCCATTTCATTGATCTTTTTGTATTCCTCGGCCCCGTCTTTGGGAGGGGCGGGCTCCCCGATCATGATATCCGAGATAATCGGATTGTTCGCAAGGCAGGTAAGACAGTTATCCGCCAGGAGTCCCGACAGGGAAAATCTCGTCTCTCCCCCTGACGTCTCCACCAGGAGTTCTCCCTCCAGAACGGTTGCCCTGCTGATTTCGTCTCCCCCCGTAGCGGCGGCAAGTTTCCTGCGGTCGATATATCCTTCACAGGGTAGCCCCAGGATGAATACCTCGTCGCGGGCGTACTGTCGCTCCTGGAGGTTGATCATAAACGAGCGGCTGGTGCATCCCCTGGCGACGATCCCCACCGCCATTTTCGTCCGGTCTTCGGGTTTCAGGCGCTTTTGCGCGTCCTTGTGCCGGGTCAAAAGACCGTTTACGTACATGGCCAGGTTCTGGGTGCAGAAGGGATCCCAGACGAGCCGGTCCACCTCCCGGGGATCGGTAATGAAGCAGGGCGGGGAGGTCAGGGCCAGGGTGCCCTTCTCATAGCCCACGATGACCTGCACCCTGCCTTCGGCAAGCAACTTCCCGGCCTCTTCCCTCAAGATTATCTCTTCTTTTTTCACGGGCGTTTATTCCTCTGTTGTTGTGCAGACTGGAGGCTGAAGGCGATCAAACCCCCTTAAAGACCTATCTACCTTCAGCCTTATGCCTGGATATCCTTCGCCTCCGGCAAGGCCTTGATGATCCTCCTGGCCGGGCCGAGGGCGGTAACGGTTTTGGTAACCTCTCTGATTACCTGGGCGAATCTGTCCCCTTCGGAGGCGGATACCCAGGTGAAAATGGTCCGGTCTGCCTCAATCCCCAGATAGGACAGGAAACTCTTCAGAAGGGCGAATTTCCTGCGGGCGGTCAGGTTGCCCGAGATATAGTGGCATTCCCCGGGATGACATCCCGAAACCAGTATCCCGTCCACTCCCTCCTGGAGGGCCTTGACGATATAGAAGGGGTTGATCCGGCCCGTGCAGGGCACCCGAATGATCCGCACATTGGGCGGATACTGTATCCGGCTTATCCCCGCGAGATCCGCCCCGGCATAGGTACACCAGTTGCACACGATGGCCAGTATCTTTGGTTCAAAACCCGTTTTCTCTTTCTCTTCCACCATAGTTTCTCCGTTTCAACCCTGACGAACTCGTAAAAAGTCGTAAAAGCCTTAAATTCAGGACGGCTTCGTAAAAAGGCCGCAGGCAAGGCGCGCAAATCCCGAGGAATGAGGCGACGGGGACATGTTCCGGAAGCCCGAAGGGATCGGAACGTGTCCACGGAACACGCCGCAGTGACGAGGGATGCAGCGCAACGCAGCATCCGGACTTTTTACGAGGCCGTTAACCCTGAAACGAGGCGATCTGGGCCAGTACCTCCTCATTATTGAATCCGTTCAGATCCACCGCGTTCATCCGGCAGGAGGCGGTACAAACCCCGCAGCCCTTGCACAAGACCACGTTGACCGCCGCGGCGCCCTCGGCCTCATCCACCGCGATCGCCCGGAAGGGGCAGTTTATCTCGCACAGCCCGCAGGCCATGCATCTGTCCTTTGTCACATAGGCCGTCTTCCCCTCCGCCTCGATAAAGTCCTTCGTGAGGATGATGGCGGCCCGGGAAGCCGCCGCATAGGCCTGGGTCGCCGCCTCATTGCTGAACTTCGGGGCGTGGGACAGGCCGCACATGAAGACGCCGTCCGTGGCGAAATCCACGGGTCGGAGCTTGACATGGGCCTCCAGAAAGAACCCGTCCTGGTTGATCGGAACCTTGAGCATCTTGCCGATGATTTCATTCTCCCGATTGGGGACGGTCCCCACGCTGAGCGCCAGCAAATCAGGCTGGAGAACGGTCTTTTCGTTCATGATCGGGTCGAATACCTCGACGGCAATCCTGCCCTGGTCAAGCCTGACCTCCGGATTGGGGAACTCATCGTAGCAGATAAACCGGATACCCATCTCCCTGGCCTGCTTATAGTAGTCCTCCTTCAGGCCGAAGGTGCGGATATCCCGATAGAGAATGGCAATATCCCGCGCGGGGTTTTCCTCTTTCAGTTTAATGGCGTTCTTGATGGCCTGGCTGCAGCAATAGCGGCTGCAGTAGGGCCGTTCCTCGTTGCGGGAGCCAACGCACTGGATCATGACGATTGACGAGGCGCTTTTCAGTTTCTCGCCCTTTTGCCCGATAAGACCTTCAAGTTCCCGCTGGGTGACCACCCGGTCGGTTTGCCCGTAGAGATACTCCTCTGTTTTGAGTTCATAGGCCCCGGCGGCGACGATTACCACGCCATGCTCAAAGGTCTGCTCCCCGGCGGCCGCCTCGACGGTGGGAGCGCGGCCGTCCCGGCCGCAGGGGCTGAAAGCGGGCGGGACGCCCGCGCTCCCGGCCACCTCGACTGTGGTCTTGTAATTGCCGATATAGCCTTCCATTTTACTGATCTTCGCACCCGTGAGGGAGGTGACCAGCGGCTCCTCCTGGAGTCGCGCCAGGAGCCCCTCGAGGTGACGAGTCGTATCCAGACCCTCCAGGGTATAGCGCAGATGGCGGTAGTTCCCGCCCAGCTCATCCTCCTTCTCCACCAGATAAGAAGGGAACCCCTGCTCGGCCAGGGCCAGGGCCGCGTTGATGCCCGCCAGACCGCCGCCGATGATCAGGGCGGCGTGGTTCACCGAAAGCTGTCCGGGCTTCAGGGGCTTCAGATACCGGGCCTTGGCCACGGACATCCTGATCAGATCCCGCGCCTTTTCCGTGGCCTCTACCGGCTGATGCATGTGGACCCAGGAATTCTGATCCCGGATATTGGCCATCTCGAAGAGGTGCCGGTTCAGTCCCGCCTTTTCGCAGTTCTCCTGAAAAAGGCCCTCATGGGTGCGGGGCGAACAGGAGGCCACGACCAGCCGGCTGAGTTTGTATTCCTTGATCACCTCTGCCATCTTGACCGCCGAATCCTGGGAGCAGGTGAAGAGATTATCCGTGGCATAGACCACGTTGGGCAGCTTTCTCGCGTATTCCGTCACCGCCGGCACATCCACCACGCCGCCGATGTTTATCCCGCAATGGCAGACAAAGACCCCGATCCGGGGGCCGATCCCGCGAAGATCGCTCTCCAGGGGCAGATCCGCCACGGTCGTGAGGGTATTGCGCCGGGAGGCGAGCAGTCCCTCGGCGCAGGCGGCGGCGCCGCTCGCCTCCATGACCGTCTCCGGAATGTCCTTGGGGCCGCCGAAGGCGCCGCAGACAAAGATCCCTTCCCGGGAGGTCCGGACGGGGTTATCCTGGGCCGTCTCACAGAAACCATGCTCCTCGAGCTTGATCCCCAGCCGCTCTCCCAGTCTGGCTGCGTCCTTCGGGGGCGTCAATCCCACCGAGAGGACCACCATGTCGAATTCCTCTTCCGTGAGGGACCCGTCGGGCAGGACATATTTGATCAACAAGTTTTTCGTCTGCTGGAGTTCCTTGATGGCTGAAGGCATGGAGCGAAGATAGCGGATGCCGTATTCTTCCTTGGCCCGGTTGACAAACCGGTCAAAATCCTTGCCGTAGGCGCGGATGTCCATGAAGAAGATCGTCGGTTCGAGCCCCTTGGCATGTTCCTTCCCGATGATCGCCTCCTTGGTGGCGTACATGCAGCAGACCGAGGAACACCAGCTGTTGCCGCAGGAGGTATCCCGGGAACCCACGCACTGGATGAAGGCGATCTTCTTCGGTTCCTTTCCGTCGGATATCCGCTGGACATGACCGAAATAGGGTCCCGAGGCGGAGAGTATCCGCTCGAACTGGATACTGGTCACCACGTTCTGATACTGGCCGAAGCCATATTCGCCCTGAAGGGAGGCATCGAAGGGTTCGAATCCCGGGGAAGCGATGATGGCGCCCACCTGAATCTCTTCCTGCTCGTATTTATCCTCGTGATTCACCGCGCCGGCAAGGCAGGCCTCCACGCAGAGATAACACTCGGAACAGATCCCGCAGCTGAGACATCTTTGTGCTTCCTCACGGGCCTCTTCTTCGGAATAGCCCAGGGCGACCTCCCGGAAATGGGTTGTCCGCAGGGCGGCATCCAGGAGGGGCATGGGAAGGCGTCTTTTCTTCTTAACCGGCGCGGTATCGAACTGGTCGGCCAGTCCCTTCGTCCAGTCCCTTCCCCGTCCTTCGTTAAGGTCCTGGCCGCGGAGATAGCGATCAACCGAAACCGCAGCTTCCTTGCCCGCGTTGACCGCCTTGACCACCGTCGCCGGCCCGGTCATCACATCGCCACCGGCGAAGACCCCCGCCCGGGAGGTCGCAAAGGTAACGGGATCGGCGGCAATATTGTGCCAGCCGTCCAGTTCGATGCCGCTTTCCGCCGTAAGGAAGGAAAGATCATTCGACTGTCCGATGGCCGGCACCACGGCATCCACGGGAATCAGGAATTCCGAGCCCTTCACCGGGACGGGACGCCTTCTCCCGCTCGCGTCGGGTTCTCCCAGTTCCATCCGGAGACACTCGATTCCCGTCACCCGGCCCTTTTCCCCCATGATCCTGACCGGCGCGGTGAGGAATTCCATCCTGATCCCTTCCTCGAGCGCCTCTTCTATTTCTTCAGGCGAGGCGGGCATCTCGGCCCGTGAGCGTCGATAGAGGATAAAGACCTCCTTCGACCCGCTACGGATGGCCGTCCGGACCGCGTCCATCGCCACATTCCCGCCGCCGATGACGGCGACCCTGTCTCCCAGGGGGACCTGCTCGCCCAGATTAACCCTTTTCAGGTAATCGATCCCGTGGACCACCCCGGCCAGATCCTCGCCCGGGACCTCAAGCTTACTGCTTATATGGGCGCCGACGGCAATAAAGAGGGCGTCATAATCCCGTTCCAGCTCCGCCAGGGCAATGTCCCGCCCTACCCGCTGGTTCAATTTGATCTTCACCCCCAGATCGGCGATGATCCTGATTTCGGCATTGATGATATCCCGGGGAAGGCGGTATTCCGGAATGCCCAGGGTAAGCCAGCCGCCCGCGATGGACGCGGCCTCAAAAACGGTAATGTCATATCCTTCGATGGCCAGGTAGTAGGCGGCGGAGAGGCCGGCCGGTCCGGCGCCGATGATGGCCACCTTCCGCCCCTTCTTCTCCTTCACCTCGGGAACATATCTTGATTCGTCCCTGAGATCCAGATCGGCCACGAACCGCTTGAGATGCATGATGTTTACCGGTTCTTCCACCTCGCCCCGCTTGCAGGCGGATTCACAGGGATGGTTGCAGACCCGGCCGCATACCGCCGGGAAGGGATTGTCCTTCTTGATGAGTTTGAGGGCCTCCCTGTACTTGCCTTCCGCGATGAGGGCCACATAACCCTGAACGCTGATATGGGTGGGACAGTTGGCCTTGCAGGGCGAGGTGCCGAGCTTATCGATGGCAAAGGTGCTGGGAATCGCCTGGGGAAAATGCCGGTAGGTGGCCTTTCTCTGGTCCAGATTTTCGTTGAAATCCGAAGGCACCGAAATGGGACACACCTTGGCGCAGTCTCCGCAGCCGGTGCATTTGTCATTATCGATATACCTGGGCGCCTTGGTCAGTCTGACAGTAAACCGGCCCGCCTCGCCTTCCACTGACTCCAGGGTGCGTCGGGTCAGGATCTCCACATTGGGATGCCGGCCTACCTCCACCAGTTTGGGGGACAGGATACAGGCGGAGCAGTCATTGGTCGGAAAGGTCTTATCAAGCTGGGCCATGACGCCGCCGATGCTGATCTCCTTCTCCACCAGGTAGACCTTAATGCCGGAATTCGCCAGGTCGAGGGACGCCTGAATGCCCGCGATCCCTGAGCCTACCACCATTACCGCGCCGATTTTTTCGTCTTCCTTCAACACTTGGCCACTCCTCTATCCTTCCATGATGTTCCCTGCCCGCCCCCGGGGTAAGACCAGCACACTGGTCCTTCAATTCGCACGGGGAATCGTCACGAGAAAACCTGATTGCTCTTTTTTGATCGGACCTGCCTTTACCATAGGAAGAGTTCTTTTGGAATAGATAATTCTGGCACTGTATAAAGATTCAGTCTTGAGTGGCCGAGTTAAGACAAATATTGCCTGCCCTTGAGTTTCTTGCAAAACTCCAGCGGACGCGACGGAGCGCGTCCCTCCAGTCCCCAAAACATGTCATCTTCGGCGCCTTTTGGAGGGCCTAGGCGTAGGATGGGCAAAGCCTCAGCGTGCCCATCAATTTCGGTGGCGATTCCGGCTAATGATGGGCACGGCATGAAGCCGCCTTTGCCCATCCTACGAGCTTATATCCTCTTTTTCGACCACGAAAAGGGCGTTATACAAAACTCGAAAAACGCGTTATAGACCCATTTCAAGGGACCCTATCCGCCGTATTCGATTTGATATCAGATCCCAGCAATGGCCCGACCCCATTCCCCTCCCATACCGCACGGCTCAGTGAGCAGAAAGGATAACATCCGCTTTTATCAAGCGGAAAATGGCAACGTCAACGGACGGAGGCGATCACGGTTCGGTTGATGATCTCGTCCTGCATGGCCGGCGCCAGGTCGTTGAAATAGGCGGAATACCCGGAAACGCGCACCAGGAGATGGGGATATTTGTGCGGGTCGTTTTTCGCTTCCACGAGGATCCGGGGATCGAAGGCGTTCACCTGGACCTGCATTCCCCCCCGTTCGAAGTAGGTTTTGAGTAAGGCGTCAAGGAGAGAGGCCCCCTTTTCACCCTTCAGGAGGGCCTGGTCAAACTGGAGATTAAAGTTGACCCCGTTGGCGATCCGGGTAAAATCGATGCTGTTCACCGAGTTTAAGAGGGCCGTCGGGCCTTTTCGATCCATGCCGTTGACCGGGGCGATCCCGGAGGCAAAAGCCTCTCCCCGCCGGCGGCCGTGGGGCAGGGCGCCGGTGATTTTCCCGAAATACTGATGGGCCGTGACCGAGTAGAGGCCGGTCACATAGCGGCCTCCCCTCGCGCTCGTATATCCTTTCAACGCGTTGTCAAAGGCGTCGATGACGTATCCGGTCCAGCCGTCCGCCGCCGGTTCGTCATTGCCGAATTTTTCGAGGCCCCGGAAGTACAACCGCCATTTTTCATCCGGGAGGTCTTTCTTCAGGAGTTCCACCAGCCCGGGCAGGGTCATTCTCCGCTCCTGAAAAACCGTCCTTTCGATGGCATAAAGGGCGTCGCCCGTGTCGGCAGGCCCCACGCACTGAATGCCGGAAAAATTGTAGATAGCGCCGCCGCCGGTGGAACATCTGCCCGACTTGAGGCAGCCATCGAGCAGCATGCTGCTCAGGGGCGTGGGATGCTCTTTATGATTTGCCTGCTCCACGAGGTGCAGGTCGCCCATCAAGCGCTGCACAAAGAAATGCAGTTGCCCTTCGAAGGCCTCCCGGACATCCTCCATGGATGTCATCCGGGATGCCGGTTTTGTCTTCCGGCCGCTCCGGAAAAGGGCGCCGAAGCGCCGCCCTTCATTGAGTGCCAGCTCCAGCATGATGGGGAGGTTGAAGAGGGCCGCATCGGTGGAAGAGAAGCTCTTCCCCTGGCAGACGGGTTCCACGCAGCCGACAGCGGTATAGTTTCTCGCATCGGCCGTTTTATAGCCGTGCAGGCAAAGGGCCGCGATGATCACCTCGTCGTTGTAGAGGGCGGGCGAACCGCTGCCCGAGGCCAACGACCGGTTGATTTTATGCCGGTAGGCCTCAGGGGAGGCGCGGTGAACACGGGCGTGAAAATTGGGCTGGCGCATCCGGAGTTCATCCATGATTTCGAGGAGCAGATCGCTGAGTTCATTGGAGGCATCGTTGCCGTTTTCGTCCACCCCGCCCACGGTGACCACCTGCCCGTTGAACATCCCCCCGTGGAACCTCATCATGGGTTTCGAAAAGACGGGGATGATCTCCGCCATCTTGATCGAAAAGGCGGCGAGGAGTTCCTTCGCCTGCCACGAGAAGAAGGAGGGGTCCTTCAGGCTGGTACGGTAGTAGGGGTAGAGGTACTGGTCGATCCGGCCCGGACAGATGCCGTTGTCCAGGCTTTCCAGGTTGACGGCAATCTGGGCGAAGAACAGAGACTGAAGGGCCTCATGAAAGTTCCTGGCCCCCAGGCGGGGCACCCTCCGGCACACCTCCGCGATGGTTTCCAGTTCCGCTTTTCGCTGCGGCTCTTTTTCTTCCGCGGCCATTTCCCGGGCCAGGCCGGCATACCGCTCGCCGAAGCGGGCGAGGCCCTCGGCAATGATCTTCACCCCTTCATAGAAACACCATGTTTCCGACCCCCGGGGAGCGTCCTTCTGATATCCCTCGGCCTCGGCCGCGATCCCCACCGTCCCAACGGCGATGAGTTTCTCATAATCCGGGGCAATGTGGGCCACCCCGCCCAGTTCATTGATGAGGTAGAATTTTGCCGTCAGCTGATCGGCGATGAGGGCCAGCTTCTTTAACAATCCCGTCTCCAGTTTCATCGCGAGAAATCGCGGCAGCCAGAAGAGGACGATGGAGAGCAATTGCCGCAGCTCGCCACTGGACAGTTCCAGCGGGTTGGTCTTCCTCTTGGCGAACGTGTGCGCCTCGGCAATGACCGGGACGCCGTGGAGCTCCGGGTAGATGGCGCCTCCCACCCGCCTGGACGAATAATTGCCCACGATCAGTTCATCGGGATAAATCCGGATCGATTTGTTTTTGAGGACTTCCGTCAAGGCCTCCGCGATCTGAATATAGGGCGATTTCTGCCGATTCTCCCTGTCCCTGAAGTACCGCGTCCAGATCATGGCCCGCTCGGTGCAAACCCCGGGTTTCGCGCCCTGAACGGCGTCCTTCAAGGAACGTATGCGTCTTGAATATTCTTCCCTTTCAGTCATAGGAGACCTCGTAAAAAATCGTAAAAGCCGATGATTTAGGACGGCTTCGTAAAAAGGCCGCAGGCAAGGCGCACAAATACTGAGGAATGCGGCGTCGGGGACATGTTCCGGAAGCCCGAAGGGATCGGAACGTGTCCCCGGAACACCAAGCCTTCCCCCGCGAAGGCGGGGGAAGGATGCAGCGCAACGCAGCATCCGGACTTTTTACGAAGTCGTCAGTCATAGGCGATAACATGGATTCCCTCCCGGGCAAAACGCTCTACCACCGGTTTCAGGTCCGGCCGGTCGGCAATGTTAAGGTCAGGGGTGTGCCTGGTCGTCCCGATCCGGCCCAGCTTCGCCTCCCCCAGCCTGTGGTAGGGCAGGCAATGAATCGTGTCAATGGCGCATTCATGAAGAAGCGCCGCGGTGGCGAAGATATTTTTCTCATCATCGTTGATACCCGGTATGACCGGCATCCTCGGCTGCAGGTGCGGGAACGAGGCGGCCAATCTCCGGAAGTTATGGAGAATCAGTCCGTTTCCCCGCGTCGTACAGGATTCGTGACGCGCCGTATCCATCTGTTTGAGATCAAAGTAGATCAGGTCCAGGAAGAGGGCTATCCTCTCCATATCTGCCCAGGGGAAATGGCCGCATGTCTCGAGGTTGACATGGATGTCCTCGGCCTTGAGGTGCGGCAGGAAGCCCTCCAGGAAATCGGCCTGCAGCATGGGTTCACCGCCCGACAGGGTGACCCCTCCCCCGGAGGAAATAAAGAAATCCCGATCCTTCCGCGCCTCCCTGAGCAGATCTGCCGTACCCCAGGACTTTCCTATCATCCTCAGGGCCTGGGTCAGGCAGGAATCCGCGCACATTCCGCAACCGTCGCAAAGCGAGTCATCGATCCTTCGCTCGGGGCCGGTGAGAATGGCCGTTTTCGGGCAGACCTCGCGGCAGGCATAGCACTGAACGCAGCAGTGGGCGAAGAAGGCGACCTCCTGCCTCGCTCGATGGGATTCGGGGTTGTGGCACCAGGCGCACCTGAGGGAACAGCCCTTGAAGAAGAGCGTCGTTCTTATTCCCGGCCCGTCATGAAGGCAGAAACGCTGAATATCAAAGACCAGGGCCTTTTTCTCGCCCAATTTGTCAGCCTCCGGGGTCAACAGATCGCTCATTGAGGTGTGTCCTTACAAATAAGACAGCCACCAATCCTTGCGCTTCGATTTGAAATCTGCGAAACGGCGGCATACGGGATAGAGAATAAGCGTGGCCGCCACCCAGGCCGCATATGTAAGGGGCAGGTCAAAATGGAAGTCATAAGGCCAGTTTGCGCCGGAAGAGTTGGCGAAGAGCCATTCGGCACGGCCATAGCGATATAGAGCGACGGGAACGGCCATGGCATGAAGGAGCGGCAGATGCAGCATATAGTAAAGGAACGGAACGCGGCCAAATGTGACAAAGGGACTCATCCAGACAGGCAGGGGGCGGTCCAGAACGGACAGCAGGATCAAGGCGGGGCCCATCGTCATGAGCAGGTACGACACCGATGGCGGATATTTTTCGCAGGCCAGGAAATTGAAAAACGTGAACAGTCCGTCCTTTTGGGTGGCCCACGGCACCGGGTCCCCGTAGATATTGACGCCGCGCAGGATGATAAAAGCGATCGTCAGACCCAGGCCAAGCCAGAAAAAGGTCTTGCGCCGCCGTTCGCGTTCCTGGAGCATGATCTGGCCGAAACAGAACCCCGCCGCCATAAGGCCCAGCCAGGGAATCAGGGGATACACGACCTGGAACGTAACTGAATCGCCAATGGCAAAGGCCCCCTTCACATGAAGCACCATCCATAGCCAGGAAAACCCGCCGAAGACCTCCGGTTTTATCGCGTCCAGGAGATTGTGCGGCAGAATAATAAGCAAGGCGACGACAAGAACGGCGCGGCGGGGCAGGAAGATCAGACCGGCCAGGAAGATCATGGACCAGCCCAGACTCCAGATGACCCCCGCCTTGAGGAAGGTGTAGTCGAAGTTAAAATACCAGAAAACCCGGAGAATCACCAGTTCCAGGAAGATGAGCCACAGCCCTCTCGTGACAAGGGTCCTGGCCGCCTGTGGGAGGGGGGCGCCTCTGGAAATAGACATATAGACCCCGATGCCGGCCAGAAATGAGAAGACTGGCGCGCAAAAATCGGTGATCCAGCGAGTCAGAAAGAATGCCGCCGTGGTGGTGGATACATCGATGGGGTCAAAGTAAGCGTGGGAGTTGGAAAAAAAGTCGCGGGAGTGATCCAGCGCCATGATGATCATCACCAGGCCGCGCCGGGCGTCGATCCCAGCCATACGAGCCTTCTGGACGGGGGGGGGAGGGGCAGCGGCATCAAACATGGCATGGCCTTTCATTTCAGGAATGCAATCCTGTTCTTCCTTAAGGCTTGAGGCGGATTAATTATTATATACCACGAATCTCCGTCTGAGAGACCACTATCGCGCTCTCTCAGACCTGCGATGCTCGCGGCTCATCCGCCACCGTTAGGCTGCGCCGACCTTCGCAGCCAGCGCTACGAGTTTGTCGATCGCAGCGGCAAACTTCTTGATCGTTGCCGCGATCTTGTCCAGATTCTTCTTGGCCGCCTCTGCCTCGGCGTTCGCCACATTCATAGCCTCGGTGGCCGCCTCATACTCGGGCAGCGCCTCATTGACTACCTTGTCGACGAACACCTGCAGCTGTCCCGCAATTTGCGCCTGCTGCCGCGTTAGTTTCGTCCTCTCGCTCTTGGACTCAGTTTTGATAATTAGCGCCGTGATGTTCGAAAGAGACGCACTCAGCTCTTCTCCGAGACTCTTAGCCATAGCACCACTCCTCTCATTCAGTTACGATGATTTTCACGGCCGTTTGCAGGGACCTCGCCCTTTGGGCGAAGTCCTGAATGTCTTGAATCGACCAATCCGAGTTCTCGACAGCCTGGGCAAGCGCACTGTTGGCCTTCTTCATGGCGGTGGCCCCATCCGTCACGCGCTTGAGTACCTCCGTCCGGCGCATTCGGCTGCCATGGGCAAGCCGGAACGCCTCTAGCGCAACCTTGCGGTCGTTGTATGTTCGACCGTCATACAAACCGTTCGTTGCTTCGGCCATGAGTGGCTCTTCGACCACCTGCAGCTGTTTGGCGACCCAGCCCTTCTCTGGGTCAAAGTCGCGGATGAGCAGATCACAGAGGTGGTCGACCGCCTGCCGGGACTCCTTCACGATTGTCGTCACTGCCTGCTTGCGCTTCCACTCGATCCAGAGCCCACCGACCTCCTGGACGACGGTGCCGATGACTTCGAGTTGCTTGTCGCTAAGTCGCTCTTTCGCCGTGGGTACGCGGCCGAGGCTCGCGACGAATTCATTGCTCGCTACCTTCAACTCGGCCGACTGCGTGTCATCAACGAGCGCAGCAAGGCTCTTACCGTATGCCGCCAATGCCTGCGTCGCGCCAGCCACCGTCATAACGCGCTTTAGGTCAAATCCGCGGTCGAGCGATGTCTGGTCCCCGAGATTGCAATCCTTGCTCTTGCCGCCTAAGAGTAGCCGCTCGATCGTCATTTTCACCGTGCCGTCCCGCATGGCCTTCAACTCGGACGACGTTACATCTCCGAGCGTAGCGGCAGACCCACTGAATAGACTGACCGCAGCCTTCTGCTTGGCCGTAAGGGCGCAACCGGCAAGGATGACAAGCAGGACGGCGAGGGTTAGAACGCTGCACCATCGTGAGGTTTTAGAGGCACGTATGTCCATCATCTCTCCTTTCTCGCATGGGACGCCCTACGGTTCTTGCCGGCCGATGGGCGGGCTCAGAACCCGTTGGCCGGCGGTCTCACTTTGTGGTTTTCGTCAGCAGCCTAATACTACTCAGACACTTACGATGTTACGACACTATATAGTGTATTCGAGCAAGATGATACGCCACAACATATTGTGCCTCGAATTTCATCTGTCGGAGTAGTACTAACGCTCCGCATAACCGGCTGGCAATGGAGCGCAGCGGATTTGCCAGCCCGGGTTGATGCGGTTGTTATGCCTAAAGCTATTTCCTTGAGTATCGATGCGGTTCATTGAAAAATGTAATATCTGCATATCCTGCGTATATCTTGCCAGAATGCTTCACTCCTTCAGGAA
>JAXMLI010000295.1:0-6279 GCA_034368785.1 Smithellaceae bacterium
CGTAAAAAGTCCGGATGCTGACCTGGGAGCGCGGGCGTCCCGCCCGTGGATCACGGCCAAGATGGCCGTGCCACAAAAAGTACGCAACATTCAGATTTTTACGAGTTCGTCAAAGGTGAGCCCATTGCAAAACTCTCGCAAAGACAGCCTTACCCCCCAATAATAGGACAGGCGTCTCGCCTGTCCTTGGGCAGGCAAGATGCCGCCCTATTTTCAGGTGAAACCCGTACATTTCTTGATCAATTCCCGTCCGTTTTCGGAAAATACCCTTTGATAAAATTCCCCCGACAACCCCATTCCAAGCAGGGTGTCTATCTCTTCCTCGCGCGGGAAGAGCAGATTGGGAAAATCCGACCCGTAAAGGATCCGTTCCCGGTGTTCCTCGAGAAATTCCGGACCCAGATCAAACATGCCTCCCAGTTGCGGCAGGAATGAGAAGGACGTGTCGAGATAGAGCCGGGGGTGGCGCGACAGCAAATCCCCGAACGCCCGGTACTCCAGGCCGCCCATATGGGCCACGATCGCCGGCAATTCCGGGTAACGGTCAAGGAGTTCCCGGAAATGGGCCACCCCGACAAATTCATTGCCTATCGGACCAGTCCCCACATGAAACAGGATGTACTTGCCCTTTTTTATCACGAGTTCATAAAGGGGGAAGAGCCTGCTGTCCTGGGGGAAAAACCGCTGGACCAGGAGTTGCAGCTTCACCCCCATCACCTTGGGGTGGGAAAGGAGGGACTCGGCCATCTCCAGGGCATCTTCATCATCGGGATGGTAGGCGGCAAAACAGAAGATATTGTCTGTCTCAGTCAAAACATCCCGGTTCCATCCGTTTAATCCCCGGGCCACCCCTTTACGGTGGGCATAATTGGAATACACGATCGGCCCGACCCCCGCCTCCCGCAGGTGCTCCACGCACTCCCGCCAGTAAAACTTGTGGAGTACCTCCCACTTGTAGTCGGTAACGAAACGTCGCCGGATCGCGTCGAAGAGACGGTCCGGGAAAAGGTGGACATGAAAATCAACTATTTCTTCGGGCAGTCTATTCATCAAGTTCCTCTTTTTTTATTTCCCCTCCGGCTCGGGAAAAGGATTTTTTTCTGCCTTTCCTTCTTACGGAGGTCCCTTTCCACAAAAACAGTCTTCCCCGTCTGCGGATCCCGCCCGAGGTGGTACACCAGGGTTGAGGCGGTGGAGGGTGTCGGGGTAAAGATCTGGACCTGGCGGGGATGGAGCTGCAAATCGGCCTGGACAAACCTTGCCAGTTCCTGCATGTCCTCCTCCCGGCAGCCGGGATGGGCCGCCATAAGGTAGTAGGTCAGATACTGGTCCTTCTTCATGCGCCTGGTCGTCTCCTGAAACAATTGCTTGAACTTCAGCAGCGCCCCCCAGGGGGGCTTTTTCATCAGCGAGAGCACCGCCGGGGTAATATGTTCCGGCGCCACCTTGAGCTGACCGGAAACATGCCGTGATACAATCGCATCGAGGTAAGACCGGCCCATTTTCCGATCCGCCAGCACCAGGTCATAGCGGATCCCCGAGGCCACAAATACCCTCTTGATCCCGGGAAGCTGCCGGAGTTTGTCGAGAAGCCGGATCTGTTTCCCATGATCAACCAGAAGATTGGGGCAGACCTTGGGGAAAAGGCACTGACGGTTTCGGCAGGGTTCTCCCCTTTTCGCCTTCGCACACTCCAGGCCATACATATTGGCAGTAGGTCCGCCCACATCCTGGATGTTACCCTTGAATCCCTCTCTTTTGGTCAGCCGTAGCGCCTCTCTCAGCAGGGAGTCCTCACTCCTGGACACCACCCTTCGACCCTGATGAATCGCAATGGAGCAAAAGCTGCACCCGCCCACACAACCCCGGTGGGTGGTCAGGGAATCCCGCACGGTGGCCAGGGCCTTGACGGGTCCATGGGCCTGATAGTAGGGGTGAACCTCTCGTTCATAGTCCAGACCGTAGACGTGATCCAGTTCATCAGTGGTAAGGGGCGGCTGGGGCGGATTATGGATCAGCCAGCGGTGATCCTGTTTCTGGCAGAGGCCCCGGGCGGTTTCATAGTCCTGGTTGGCGGCGAACAGGTTAAACATTGCCCCGAAGGCCTCCTTGTCTTTCATCACCAGAGAGAGGGAGGGGAGGCTGAGGAAATCCGGATTCGCCTCGTCGGCAAGGTGGCAGAGGCCCCTGATCTGTCTTATCTCCCGGCCTTCCGCCAGACGTTCCGCGAGCTCCCGCACCGCCTTTTCGGCCATTCCGTAGAGGAGAAAATCCGCCCCGGAGTCAACGAGAACAGACCCGCGGACCCGGTCCTGCCAGTAATCATAGTGGGGAATCCGTCGTAAGCTCGCCTCGATCCCTCCCAGGATGATGGGCCTCGTCTTTCTGAAGGCCTGCCGGATCAGGGCCGTATAGACCAGCACAGAACGGTCGGGACGCCGGTTATTCACCCCGCCGGGGGTAAAATCATCGTCGGTCCGGCGCTTCTTGAGGGCGGTATAGTTGGCCAGCATGGAATCGACGCTGCCGCCCGTCACCCCCCAGAAGAGAAGGGGCTCACCCAGCCGCCGGATGTCTCTCAGAGCTGACCAGTCGGGCTGGGCGATTACACCCACCCGGAAACCGGCGGACACAAGGACCTTGCCGATCAGGGCCACCCCGAAATAGGGGCTGTCAATATAGGTGTCACCGGTCACGAGGACCACGTCCAGCTCGCGCCAACCCAGGGACAGGCATTCGTCTTTCGTCGTG
This sequence comes from Smithellaceae bacterium, assembly GCA_034368785.1. GTDB lineage: Bacteria > Desulfobacterota > Syntrophia > Syntrophales > CAMTWB01 > CAMTWB01. Next base: position 2,752 of record JAXMLI010000295.1, read on the forward strand.
GGGAGAAACATTTTTTCCAAGAATACCTGGATCCCATCGGAATGCCAGCCGCCATTCTTATCCCAAAGGGATCACGCTCTGCGGAATGGTCAGGTCTCGATATCCTTTTTCATCCTTTCGAATTCATCTTTTGTAATATCACCGCGGGCATAGCGCTTTTTTAGGATGTCCAGCGGTTTCTCCTCCGCGCCCTTGAGGGTGCGACAGAGCGATCCGCCCCGCATAAGAGAGGCAACCAAAATTACCAGGACCGCTATGATTATTAACCAGAAAATCATCATCAGGAATCCTCCGCCCCACATCATTGATCCCCAGGGGGGTCCGTAGCCGTCCGGGGCGCAGCCGAAAAGGCCCGCGCCAACCGCGGGTGCGATAAGCATCATTTGCCGGTTCATTTTTCCTCCCATTGAATATTAGAGTTCAAGCTCCCATCCCTGGTAAAGGGGAAAGCAGGAAAGGGCGGCGCCGCTCTCCCGGATCAAGCGCCCGCAATCTTCCATGAAGGAATCTATCTTATCATCGGAAGACTCCTGGTTGTGGTGGATGAGACCCAATTTTTTCACCCCGGCCCTGATGGCCAGTGCGAGGGCATCCTCATAGGAGGAATGCCCCCAGGTTATTCTTTCCCGATAAACATCCCTGCTGTATTCGGCGTCATGGATCAGCAGGTCTGCCCCCTTGGAAAAGTCAGCGTAATCATCTGGCCCCAGACCGCCCTCATGCCGGTGGCCCAGCTCGTTATCGGTCAGGAAAACCATGCTTCTGCCGTCTTCGACGAACTTATAGCCCACGCCCTGGTTGGGATGGCTCAGGGGAATCGAAAAGATCTGGAGGGACCCGATCTTGAAGTTCGTCCCACAGGAATCGTGATAGGCAATGCGGGCGCTGATATCCTCATAGTGAACCGGGAAATTGGGCGGCTTCATCGTGGGGGAAATGATGGATTTCACGGAATCCTCCATATAGGCACAGCCGTAAATGGTGATCCTGGTCGATTCGCAGTAGATTGGTTTGAAGAAAGGGAAGCCAAGCAGATGATCCCAGTGGGCGTGGGTAAAAAGGAGGGAAAAGGTCTTTTGACCCTCCCGCATCAGCATCCCTCCGAGTCTCCTGATCCCGGAACCGGCATCAATAATAACGATGTCGCCTCCTCTGGTCCTGATCTCGATACAGGTAGTGTCCCCTCCGTATTTCAGGTACTCCGGACCGGAAACGGGAATGGACCCCCTGGCACCCCAACAACGGATAAGCATTCATCCTCCAGGATAAGAAGACCCTGTTCTCCTTGTTATGGTTCAACCATACGACGTTTCAGGGAATCTATTTTTTTTCTCTTGCCTTGTCAAGAAGTAAACCAGGCGATGGAAAGTCTGGTCGATTCTGTTCGATTTTCAATTGTCTTATCAAAAAGCTATCCAACTGGTTGACAAAGGCGTGGCAGTCCTTTTTACCGAACATGGATGGACCGCCCGTCATCATGCCGCCGTCTCTCAGCTCATCAAGCAGGTCGCGCAACGCCAGCCGGTCCTTGATGTTGTCCTCCGTATAGAGCTTGCCCCGATAGTCAAGGGCAAAGGCGCCCTTGTCAACCACCCGGTCGGCAAGGGGGATGTCGGCCGTAATCACCAGATCTCCCGGCTGTGCCAGTAAAACGATGCGATCATCGGCAATATCCGGTCCTTCGGGGACGATGATGCTTGAAATAACGACGGATGATTCATGTTTCAGCTTTTTGTTGGCCACAAAAACCAGGGGCACCTGCAAGCGTATGGCGGCCCTGGTCAGCAGCCCTTTGAGCGCACCGGGAAACCCGTCCGCATCGACATATATCCGCATTTTCAGGCATCCATGATTTCTTTGACCCTGCCGATGATGCCGCTTTGCAGGCGCACCTTGATACCGTGGGGGTGAGTCGGTGATTTTGTGAGTACATCCCTGACGATGCCTTCGGTCAGTTTACCGCTATGCTGGTCCTGCTTCTGGACGATCTTCACATGTACTCCGGATTTAATGCTGCTCGTTTCCATTCGTAAGGGGTATTTTCAGGTGAAATAGGTAAGAACAAATCCAGGAATTATTGGCGGAAGTGCATGGGAATCGAACCCACCTGAGACGTTATTAGCGCCCCACACCGGATTTGAAGTCCGGGAGGCCCACCAGTGACCTAGGCACTTCCGTAAGGTGTTCTTTGATGCTTGCAACTCGGCCATCTCTTTATGAACCGGGATAGGAGATATCCGGAACCTGATTCAGTGAGTGATCAATCAGTTGAACCATGACCTCTTCGCCCTGCGCCACCCGGGTGACGTCCTCAGGGAGGATGATCAGGCCGTTCGCCTTGACCATGGACTTTAATATCCCCGATCCCTGATCGCCGGTGGTATATGCCGTATATACCCCATCCTCCAGGGTCACATGCGCCCGGATGAAGTTTTTCACCCCCCTTTTTTTCGAGATATCCTCTGCCAGTCTCGCCCGGACCATCCGCCGGAACAGTTTACGGTGTCCCATCATTTTCAGCAGGACAGGCCGCACGAACTGTTCAAAGGAAATCATGGCCGAGACGGGATTGCCCGGCAAACCAAAGAACGGTTTAGTCGCGATCCGGCCAAATGCAAAGGGCTTGCCCGGTCTCATGGCCACCTGCCAGAACTGAATCCCCTCCCCTGCCTCTTCAATTACCTCCCGCACCAGGTCGTAAGCCCCCACGGACACGCCGCCGGAGGAAATGATCACATCCGCCCGGCCGGCCGCCTGAAATTTCCGGCGGATCTCTTCCCTGGTATCCCGGGCAATTCCCATCTGCAAAGGTATCGCCCTGCACTCCAGGATCTGGGAGGCCAGGGAATAGCTGTTGCTGGTAATGATGCTCCAACTGGTCGGCGCTTCATCAATATCCACGAGCTCATTGCCGGTGGCGATAACCGCCACCAGCGGGCGTTGATACACATAGAGGAAGGAATACCCCAGCGAGGCCAGCATGCCTATTTCCGCCGGGCGGATCACCTCTCCCTTGGGAATTACCAGCTCGCCTTCGCGGACATCCTCTCCGGACTTCCGGATGTCGCGGCCAGGTTTGGCCTCGGCAAAGATGAGGATATCCGGGCCGTCCTCTTTAATTTCTTCCAGCCTGATAACCGTATCTCCACCGGAAGGAATTGGTGCGCCGGTCATGATCTTCGAAACCTCAAAGGGGCCTATTTCTCTGATGGGGATATGACCGGCGGGGATTTCTTCGACCAGCCTGAGCCGTACGGGTTCCTGGGGTGAGGCGCCGCGACTGTCTATGCTCCGGAGGACAATCCCGTCCATGGCCGAATTATCCCGAGGCGGAATGCTCCTGCGGGCGTAGATATCCTCCCCCAGGACCCGGCCCAAGGCGTCCATGATACCCGCCTTCTCAACGCCAAGCGGGGACACGGCCTGGAGAACCTCATTTAACGCCTCATCTACGGTAATCATCTTCGCTCGTTTCCAGAAAAAGGGGGGGGTCAGGTCTCAACTCTTAACATTATACTACCTGCTACC
>JAXMLI010000296.1:0-3905 GCA_034368785.1 Smithellaceae bacterium
TCATAACGTCCTCGCTTTGGCTGGTTCAGGCCTGCAGCCTGGACCGTTTATAATTGTCCTGGTTTAATCTGCAAGATCGAACCAGCACCATGAGCGGGCATCCAGTCCCTTGGAAGATAATGACAACTGGATTACCGCCGTATCCCCGCGCAGGCGGGGGCAGGAATAGCAGAAATGGGGGGTTACAGACTTTTTACGGGGGCGTCAGGATTGGGTTCAGGCAAATATGTCCAGCAGTGATTCACCCACCATCCTGTCGGCAATTTTTCCCGCATCAGCCTGGTATGTCCCTGCCGAAATTCGCGACTTCAGTTCTTCAACCTTATCCTCGCGAACTTCCGGCTGGTTCGTTACCAAACCCTTGATCTGCCGAAACTCCTTTGCCTGGGTGGAAAGATCTACCTGCTCTTGAGGCGCGACATCGGCCTTCACCTTTTTCGCAGTTTCCGACGATACCTGGTCCGTCTTCTGATACTGCTGCACGGCTTGGGTCATTGTGTCATCGTAATGGGAGATTTTCATTTTAGTCACCTCAATTTGTTTCTTACCACCCTATTCGGTATTTTGAAATATTTCTTTAATTAATATAACTCAGCAATGCCCGTGTGCTTATTGCCTTATCCACCAATGCCCTTTATGTTCTGGTATTGTCCCCTCTCATTCAATGGGGCGCTGCTTGATTCCTCCCCCTTCTTAACGGGCATTCTTGAATATGACCTGCCTTTCTCTCATTCCAGCCGGGACATTTTTTCATAGAGCAACCGCCCCAACCCCATGCCACCCCCTTTTTTAGAGAAATCTTCAGCGATCTTCTGATCCATTAACATTTCGTAAGTGGCCTTGCCGGGCATTTTACTCATGCCCGCCGTGGGAACCGTCTTTCTCAAGGCCTGTAATATTTTATAGACGAAAATGGCCTCAAAATCCTGACAGGCCTTTTCCAGCTGCTTATCCCGTTCTTTGTTAATCCGGTCGTCATGAAGACCTTTGGGGCCGGCTATCACGTTGAGGTTATTATTTATCTCAATCATTGAAGACATCTCCATTTTCAACCCTCATATTTTCGAGGGGGGGGCTATACCCCGAGTCTCCCTCCTCTTCAAGGGGAGGACCTAAAGCCCCAATCTCCCTCCCATTCTAGGGGAGGGTCGGGGTGGGGATGGGGTCGAATGACCGCGCCGCAACAAGAAACCCCATCCCCCTCCTAACCTCCCCCTTGAAGGGGGAGGAATTAAGCAGTGCCCCTCCTGAGGCCCCCCTTGAAGGGGGAGGAATCTGGAACGGCCCCTCCTGAGGCCCCCTTGATGGGGGAGGAACAAAATCCTGACCAAAACGAGACTTTCAGGATGATGCAAAACTAACCGGACATTGCTGCCTGGCGTTCGCTTAAATAATTTTCAAATCCGCCTGCATCGCGCCGGCCGCCTTGATCGTCTGGAGAATCGTAATCAAATCCCGGGGAGTCACACCGATAGAATTTAGTGCCCTCACCACTTCCTGAATGGTGACCCCTTTCTGGAGCAGCATCAACTGAGCCTTGGCCTCGTCAACGGTAACGGTTGTATCCTTGGATACCACGGTCTGACCGCCCGGCGCGACAATAACCCCGCCTGGTCCCGTAACGGGCTGACCATTTTGGGGCCGGGGGGCAAAGGGCAGGGGCTGGGATACCCGGGTATCTTCCTTGATTTGAATGCTCAGATTGCCGTGGGCGATCGCCACGGTGGAAATACGCACGTTTTCACCCATCACGACGGTGCCGGTCTTCTCATTCAACACGACAACCGCGGGGGCATCCACGGGCACCTCCAGACTTTCAATCAGTGAAACGAGGTTCACCGCGTTGCCCTGGAAACCTTCTTTCATTGTTACGACAATGGTGGAAGAATCGACGGTTGTGGCCACCACGTTATTAATTTCCTTATTGACAATCACGCCAGTGCGGATGGCGTTGCTGAAATCCGGTTGATACAGATTTATCGTCAAGGTCCTGTTCTGTTCAAAGGCATGAATGAGTTCTCTTTCGACCGTCGCGCCGTTTACGATACGGGCCACGCTCGTGTGATTTTTCGTCACCCCCGCCCCGGCGCCCCCGGCGGAGAAACCACCGATTGTGACCGCCCCCTGGGCAACCGCGTAAATCTCGCCATCGGCGCCCCGGAGCGGAGACATGAGCAATGTGCCCCCGTGAAGACTTTTCGAGTCGCCGATGGAAGAGACCATCACGTCTATCTTGGAACCTATTTTAGAGAAAGGAGGCAATGTCGCGGTAATCATCACCGCGGCGGCATTGGCGGATTTGATATTCTTATCCTTCATGGCCAGTCCTTGCCTGGTCAGCATATTCGCGAGTGATTCCCTGGTAAAGCCGTTTTTGATGTCATCGCCCGTCCCGGCCAGACCAACGAGAAGCCCATAGCCGATCAACTGATTTTCCCGGACGCCCCCGATGCTCGCCACGTCCTTAAGCCGGGCGCCATCGCTCAGGGAAGGAAATAAATATATTGCGCCTATGATGATATAGATGAGCAGCGTGGTTCTCGCAAACCGTGCTTTATTGCCTGGATGCCGCATCTTACACACCTCCGTTTCTTAAAAGACGAACTCGTAAAGATTCGAAACCTTGACCATGACGGCTTCGTAAAAAGTTCCGCAGGCAAGGCGCGCAAATCCTGAGGAATGAGGCGTCGGGGACATGTTCCGGAAGCCCAAAGGGATCGGAACGTGTCCCCGGAATACGCCGCAGTGACGAGGGATGCAACGCAACGCAGCATCCGGACTTTTTACGAAACCGTCACATTAAAAAGGCCATACCCAGTCCAGCGCCCTGGTAAGCCAGCCGGGCCTCATCTTGTCGTTGATCACCCCTTCGCCCGTGTAGATAATTCTCGCGTCGGCGATATGCTGGGAGGCAATCAAATTGTCCGCCGTAATATCTTCCGGACGAATGATACCACTGATGATAATATACTGATCCTCCTCGTTCACGCTTAGCTGCCGTTTTCCTTCGACGACCAGATTGCCGTTATCGAGGACCTGAACAACCCTCGCCGTCACCCTGGCCTGGAGCTTGCCCGCCCGGCTGGTATTTCCGGTTCCCTTCAGGGTATTGGTGGAGGAGCCGCCGATTTCTATCTTGGGGCTGAGATTCTTGTTGGAATCAATTAGCCCCTTATCCACACCAAGCAGGGAGGTTATTCCGGCGGTGGCGGATCCGGTTCGGCCGGTGTTGGTGGTTGCCGTATTGTCCGCTGTCGAGGACTCACTGATGATAATGGTCACAATATCATTAACGTACCGCGCCTTTTTATCGGCAAAAAGCATGTTTCTGCCGTTCTCTCCGGCCCAGATCGTGCCAGGCGAAGGTGAAGGCGACGTGACCGAGGGAACTGGAATGAAATCGCTCTTCATCAAATCAGCCTTGCTCGCGCAGCCCGAAAGAAGAACCATCATTAGAAACAGCAGTATATATATTGTGTTATCAATTAGATTTCTCATAGTTCACCTCTTTTATTGTTCTACCTCTACTACCGATTCGTTGAGAACCCGGGCGAATATTGCCCGGTTCGAGGATATGTTTCTGACCTTGATTATCTCGCCCAAAGTGCCATCCTGCTCGGATACCCCGAGAGCGGTAATGCTGATCGAATCGCTGTTGAGGACTATCCTGACATTCATCCCCTTTTTGATGTAGATCCGCTCGGCAATCATATTTTTTTTCAGTTCTGCCTTATAAGGAATGCCGGCAGTCAACCTTTTGCCCAACACCTCTTCCAGCGAAGTCACATGATTGAATGACTTGTTACGTATCCACTTCTTCACCAGGACAACGTCCTCTTCCGATAGTATCGCCCCCTTGGGAAGAGCCCTGTTGCTAACCACCACATCCTGCGCTATCTCCAATT
>JAXMLI010000297.1:0-3914 GCA_034368785.1 Smithellaceae bacterium
TGTGGCCCCGGAGGCCGAGGGTTCAAGTCCCTTCACTCACCCCAATAATCCAAACGGATGTTCTGGTCGGCGCCCGTAGCTCAGCTGGATAGAGTGGCAGACTTCGAATCTGTGGGTCGTAGGTTCGAATCCTACCGGGCGCATTATATGGTAAAAAAATACGAGATTGTTAAAACGGGCCCTTAGCTCAGCTGGTAGAGCAACTGACTCTTAATCAGTAGGTTGCCGGTTCGATCCCGGCAGGGCTCACCAAAATATTACCAAAAAAGGCATCCAGCCAACTAACTGGATGCCTTTTTTGGTTTTAAAGCCTGGCGTTTATGACCCCACGCCGGTGAGATTTCCAAGAAAATAAAGATCCCCGCCGCACAAATATCAGCTATCGGCAAGTATCTACTGCGAACAATTTATTTTCAGGTAGGCAAATTCTTCCTGCAATTTTTTCTTGACAACGGGAAATCCTTTCTCTACAGTCGCGCGCCAAAGGTCCAGTCCCGATTGGACGTTTTCCGTTATGACGAAGATACAAACGGTTCTGCTTCCCGCTCAGCCTTGTTAGACTTTACATTATCCTTGAGATCCTTCTTGCTGGTGCGAGAGGGTAGGGGGGCAGATCGTTATACCCGCCTTTTTTACCCCATCCCCACCCCGACCCTCCCCATGTAGGGGAGGGAGATTGGGGCCTTAGGCTTTCCCTTCAAGAGGAGGGGGATTGGGGCTGCAGGCTTCTTCTTGATGGGGAGGGAGAAAAGGACCTGTAAGGACGGCAATTGCGCCTCAATGGGAACGGGCAATGACATTAGGATTTCTCTAACGTTCGTGTTTTATACGGAAAACCCGCAAGAATGCGGAGTGTGGAAAGGGGGCGATCATCAAATTCATGACTGATAGCAATAAGAGTTCAAGACCCGCGGCATTGAAAGTTTAAAACTAACCAACTTATTTCAAACCAACAAATAAATGAAATGGAGTCAGGGAAAATGAAGAGACAAATTTTAATTTTGCTAATAGTATCGATCTTTTTCGTGGGCGCAGGGAGCGCCAGCGCGCTAACCCATACAAATCCCCTCAATGTAACAGCCAGCGTTGTAGCTTCATGCCGTGTCACGGGCGTTACGGACATCGCCTTCGGCGATTATGATGTCACCGACGCCACGGCGAAAGACGCCGCGGGAAACATGGTTTTCAAGTGTACAAAAAGCACCGCTTACAAGACCTATGTTGTCGGCACAAGAACGATGCTGAACGGTGCGGAGGTTCTCAATTTCGAGATCTACTCCGATGCGGGCCGAACAGCGGCATACCCCGCTACTTCAGGTGCCGGCCTCACCGGGACTGCAGCAAGCAGCGCCAATATCACCAGAGACATCTATGGCCGGATCCCCGCAGAGCAGGATGTGGCTACGGGTAGTTATGCTAGAGAGCTCACCGCGACTATCGAGTATTGATAAATAAAAAAAGGGGCGGGCTGCCGCCTGCCCCTTTTTTTGAAGATACAGGGGTTCCCATGAAAAAACGGCGTTTCATTTCCGTGGCAGTGATTATTCTACTGTCTCTCTTTTCCGCTGTTGACGCGGCCAATATGGATATCAGCCCGGTAAGGATCTTCCTTGACGGGAAGTCAAGGATAGAAAAGATCACCATCAAAAACCAGCATGACAACCTGCTGAATGTCCAGGTCAATGTCTTTAAATGGCAGCAAAATGAAACGGGCGCCGATGTTTTCGAGGAAACCAAGGACATCATTGTCGTGCCGAAGATCCTCGCGCTGAAGAAAGGCGAGGAAAGGATCATAAGGATCGGCGCGAATATTCTCCCCGCCGCCAAAGAGGGCACCTACAGGATTTACATCGAAGAGATTCCGACGCCCGAGGAAAACAGAACAGGGGCCAACGTGCGGCTGTTCATGAGGATTGGCGTCCCGGTGTTTCTGTCGCCCGACAAGAGGATCGAAAAAATCACGATGGAAGACGCGACCTTCAGGGACAACAAACTTAGCTTCCGGGTCGTGAACGCGGGAAATCACCACTTTATAATCAACAGCGTTCAGGTCAAATGGAAAGACCGGGAAGGGAAGCCTGTTTCCTCGCAGCAGCTCGGCGGCTGGTATCTGCTTGCCAGCTGTTCGAGACTGTATGAGTTGGCAATTCCGGACGGCATCAGGGGGGTTTTAGCCAACATCGAGATAGAAGTGAAGACAAACGGGAACGGCGGCAGCATTGTAAAAGAGATAGCTTTATAAAGATGAGCCAATTGCAAAAGTCACAGTAAAGACGGCCACGACGGAGCGTGGCCCTCCAATAGGCATGGAAAACGGCAATGTTTGGAGAGTGGAGGGACGCGCTCCGGCGCGTCCGCAGGAGTTTTGCAATTGGCTCAGATGAATGGTTAAAAAGGAGTTGGGCATGATCAGGGCCACAAATATCAAAGAGATAATGGATATCATACCGAGATCTGACGATTACCTGTCCAAGCCGCCCCTCCGGATCGGGGAAGTGCTTGTTCAAATGGGATGCGTGTCGGAAAATCACGTGCAATACGCCCTGGAAAAACAGAAGTCGTCAGGCGCGCAGAAAAAAATTGGTGATATCCTGATCGAGGAAGGATACGTCACCAAAAGGCATGTCCGGGAAGCGCTCAAGTTGCAGTCCCTCCTGGTCACCGCAGCCCTGATCGCGGCATTTCTTGTGAACCAGATTGTCGGCATGACCCCGGCCGCGCAGGCGAGTTCAAAGGCCAAATCCATGGAGATTACCACCCGCGTGTTGCCCCACTGGAAATTGTCCGTGGAATACCAGGCCCAGGAGATCGTCATCACCGAGGAAGACATAAGAAAGGGGGTCGTGGAGGTAAAGGCCGGGACCAGGCTGACCATAAAAAATACCAGCAAGGCAGGATACTACCTGCTGTTCGAAGGTCTGGGAAAACCCTTCAAAAGCCTCAGCCTGCAAGGTATCAACGGCCTTGGGGAGGTGATAATAACATCACCGAACGCGCTCGTGCATCAGGAATACAGCAAAACCGCGAGGACGCACGAACTAAGTTACAAATTCTATCTCTCCGATGATGTCAAACCCGGCACATACCCGTGGCCCGTACTTATCACACTGCAGCCGTCCTGACGGCCCTTCTGCTATTCTTTGCCATTTTCGTATGCGGATCATGCCGGGAGGCGGCCGCGTACGAATCATCCATTGTCAGTATCAGAGTAAATACGGAGAACAAAGGCGATTTTATCGTATATCTGGACCGTGACGGTGATTTCTGGGTGAAAGAAGATCATCTCTCGACGGCAGGTATCATAAACCACGGTGGAGTGAAACAGCGGATCAATAGCGAGACATTCGTCTCGTTGAAATCAATAAAAGGTCTTAAATTCAGCCTTGACGAGCAAAATCACGCTCTTGATATTGAGGCATCCCCTCAGCTACTCCGGCTGAACGCATTAGACTTCTCACGGAGAAGGGACAGGACCGCGGTCTATCAGGAAGATAAAAGCGCGTTCTTGAACTACGGCATCTCTCTCAGCGGCGATAAAGAAAACGACATCCGGCACGGACTTACCACGGAGTTGGGCGCAAGGATTGGCAAGACGCTTTTCCTCTCCAATTTCACGCAGTCGCCATCAAGCGGGTTCCTGAGACACATGAGCAACCTCTCATATGAGAACCCGGAAAATCTCTTAAGCCTTGTCGCGGGAGACGCCTATGCCTCTTCAGGCGCGTCAGGCAGCACGGTGAACATGGGCGGGCTCAGTTTTTTCAAGAATTATGACCTCAATCCCTATTATGCCAAACAACCCTCCCTGGACTACAAGGGATATGTGACCTTGCCCTCCGATGTTGAAATTTATCTCAATGACGTGCTTATAAGACAGGAAAAACTCTCGCCAGGCAGATTCGAGCTGAACAGCC
>JAXMLI010000298.1:0-4546 GCA_034368785.1 Smithellaceae bacterium
CCGCGCTCCCAGGTCAGCATCCGGGCTTTTTACGAAGTCGTCAAGATTGACGACGCGGCAAAAAGTCCGGATGCTGCGTTGCGCTGCATCCCTCCCCCGCCTTCGCGGGGGCAGGCTTGCGGCGCGTTGTAGGGGCAGGTATGAAACCTGCCCCTACGATCCTCGTTATTTGCGCACCTTGCCTGCGGCCTTTTTACGAAGCCGTCCCTAAATGGGTGTTTTTACGACTTCTCCAAGGCTTCGCCATTTGTTAAGCCGCCGGGCAATTGTCTCCTCAAATCCCCGATTTGTCGGTTGATAGAATTTAAGGCCCTTCTCTCTCAACTTCTGGGGCAGGTAGTCCTGCGCGACAAAGGCCTCTTCATACTCATGGGCGTATTTGTAGCCCCGCCCGTAACCCATAGCGCCCATCAGCGGCGTGGGGGCGTTGCGGATATGGAGCGGCACGGGGAGGCTGCCGGTTTCCCGGATGGTCTGCCGGACCATGTTGTAACCCCGGTAGAGGGCATTGCTTTTTTCCGCGCAGGCAAGATACACCGCCGCCTGGGCCAGGGCAAGTTCCCCTTCCGGGGGACCGGTAAACCTGAAGGCCTCCATGGCAGAGATTGCCACCATCAGGGCCTGGGGGTCCGCATTGCCCACATCCTCCGAGGCAAAGCGCACCATCCGGCGGGCGATGTACAAGGGCTCCTCGCCGGCCTCCAGCATCCGGCCAAGCCAGTAAAGGGCCGCATCGGGATCACTGCCCCGCATGCTCTTATGAAACGCCGAAATCAGGTTGTAATGCTCCTCGCCGGCCTTGTCGTACTGAAGGGCCTTTCTCTGTATGGCTCCCTCCACATGCAAAAGGCTGATGAGGCCGGCCTCGCCCCCCTCTTCCCCTGCCAGGGACGCTGCCGCCTCCAGATTGTTCAGGGCCATCCGGGCGTCCCCGTCGGAGGACCGGATCAGGTGGGCCAGGGCATCCTCGGAAAGCTGCAGTTTACGATGCCCCAAACCTCGCTTTTCATCTTCCAGGGCGCGGCGGATAATCACGCCAAGTTTTTCTTCCGATAGCTGATGGAGGACCATGACCCTGGTCCTGGACAAGAGGGGCGCGATTACCTCGAAAGAGGGATTCTCGGTGGTGGCGCCGATGAGGATTATTTCGCCATTTTCCACATGGGGCAGGAAGGCATCCTGCTGAGCCTTGTTGAACCGATGGATTTCATCGATGAATACCAGGGTATTCATCTGGTGAAACCGCCGGTTGTCGCGCGCCTGATCTATGATTGCCTTTATCTCTTTCACCCCGGACATAACGGCGGAAAGGCTGAGGAAACGGGGAGGCGGAACAGTCGCTCTGGCAATCAGTCTGGCCAGGGTAGTCTTCCCCGAACCCGGGGGACCCCAGAGGATCATCGAAAACAGGCGGCCCGACTGCATCGCCCTCAAGAGGAGACTGTCTTCCCCCAGCAGATGGTCCTGGCCGATGAAATCCGCCAAGACCTCCGGCCTCATCCTGTCCGCCAGGGGCCGCGCCCCCCTTTCTTCTACGGCATCGAAAAGATCCATGCTATCCACCTGAATCGAAATAACCTTCCCGCCTGCGGTACCAGTGATTGGGCATCAGCCGGTACATCATCCGGGAAAAGGGACCGATGTACTCCCTCTCACGCCGATCGAACTGAACGGCCTTGATCACCATTTCCCGGATCTGGTCTTTATCTCTTGCCTCGTTGAATATTCGATAGCCGCATTCAAAGAGGGGACTGTACATATTCTTCTTCTCCAGATAGCGATAAACGTTCCGGATGGTGTTGGGACCTTCGGGCATTCCATCAATCTGCGAAAGGGTTTTCAGGTGAGTTTCAATAGGGTTCCCGTTGAACAGCCGGTAGTAGAGCTTGCCATAACGGTAATTTTTGCTCGCTTCCGAGGAGACGGTAACGTAGAGGTCCCCCACCCCTGCCTGACTGTGAAAGGCCTGGAAGCTTCCCCCCAGAATCCGGGAAATAGACCTGATCTCGACGCCGGAACGGGAAAACAACGTCCCGGGGATACTGTCCCCTAAATCCAAAGAATCGGACAACCCCTTGATATTAGCGACAATATTTTTCAAGGCCCCGCAGGCTTCAACCCCGACCATGTCGTGGTTGTAATAGGAATATAGCTCCCGGCGGTTGAATTTGATGATATTGTCCCGGATGAAGGTGGTTATTTTTTTGTTCCCCGCCAGCGAAAGGCACACGGGGTTTCCCAGGGCGATATCCACATCGAAAAAGGGCCCGCCAATACAGACCAGATGGTACTTATGTCGTAAGTTATAGAGATGGTGGTTGATGAGCTGCGAGGGGGTGATAAGTTCCCCCGTCTTCTCGTCGGCGATCAGCCCCTTGATCGGCGAGAGGAAGCATACCTGGCCTTCCTTCTTCTCCACCAGAGGCTTCAGATATTTGAAGAGGTCCGACAGCCGCTGCATCGTAACGGTGACAAAGATGATGTCATGGTCCTCTACGATCATCTCCAGATCGTTGGTGGCAAGGACCCGGCGGGAAAGCCTGGGAACCCTGTCCATCCCTCCGAGTTTTTTGGCCAGATCCGCCGTGAGATGCTTCGGATTTAAATGGTCGGTATTGATGGCCCGGCATACCTCGGGATCATGGTAGTACATGGTTACCCGCCGGTTATCCCTGCCAAACTTATAGGCCAGGGCCGTTCCCAGGCGGCCCGGCCCGATGATGGCAATTCTGCTTGTATCCAGGTCAATCATAAGTCTTCTTTATTGCGTATATTCCCGGGCAATCACCAGCCGCTGCACCTCAGAGGTCCCCTCATAAATCGTGGTGACCCGGGCGTCCCGGTACAGCCGCTCGATCTTGTAGTCTTTCATGTAGCCATAACCGCCGTGGATCTGGAGCGATTTATAGGCAGCCCGGTTCGCCATCTCCGAGGCAAAGAGTTTGGCCATCGAGGCCTCCTTGCTAAAGGGCAAACCCCGGTCCTTGCGGTCCGCGGCATTCAGGGTGAGGAGGTTCGCCGCCTCCAGGTCGGTGGCCATATCGGCAATCATCCACTGAACTGCCTGAAAAGATGCAATAGACCGGCCAAATTGCCGGCGATTCCGGGAATATTTAACGGCCTCGTCGAGGCAGGCCCTCGCGATGCCGACAGACTGGGCGGCGATCCCGATGCGCCCCCCATCAAGGGCAACCATGGCGATCTTGAACCCCTGCCCCTCTTTCCCCAGAAGATTTTCCCTGGGAATGCGGCAATTATCAAAGAGCAGTTCCACCGTATTGGAGGACCGGAGTCCCATCTTGTCTTCACTGCGGCCGATGGTAAACCCCGGCGTGTCCTTTTCGAGGATAAAGGCCGAAAATGCCCGGTTGGACCTGTCCGCGCCTGCCCGGACAACAAGGATGATCATATCGGCATATAAACCGTTGGTAATGAAAATCTTCGATCCATTCACCAGGTAATAGTCACCCTTGTCTTCCGCGCGTGAGACCATGCTGCCTGGATCGGAGCCGGCGGCAGGTTCGGTAATCGCGAAGGCCCCAAATTTCTCACCCGCGGCCAGGGGTGCCAGATATTTCTCTTTCTGGGCCTCTGTCCCGTATTTCAGGATCGGGTCAGCGGAAAGGTTGCAAACCGACATGGTCACCGCCGTGGAGGCGCAGGCGTAGGCGATCTCCTGCATGGCCAGGACATAGCTCACCGCCCCGGTTCCAGTCCCGCCAAATTCCGGGGGAACCATCATGCCCATCAGTCCCAGCGAACCCATTTTTTTCATTACTTCCAGGGAGAAAATCCCCTTCTGATCCCGTTCGTGGGCATAGGGTTCCAGTTCCTTCCGGGCAAATTCCTGGGCCATCAACCGGATCATCTCCTGCTCTGCCGTCAGTTGGAATGACATTGCCGTTTCTCCTTATGGAATGTAGACTGTCACGAGCAAAATCGTCTTGTCGTCCGTAGGATTGCTCAGCTCATGGTGAAGCCCCGAATTGAAGTGGATATGTTCCCCTTTGGTCAGGACCGATACGTTATCCCCCACCTTGATGGCAAGGCCCCCTTTGAGAACATAGATGAATTCCTCCCCCTCATGATGGTATTCGACCCCTTTATGTTTCTGATTGGGTTCAATAGTGATCCGATAGGCCCGCAAATGCTGATCGGACCCGGGGCGGGTCAGGGGGGTGTAGGCATATGAATCGACCCTTTTCTTGTGGCTCCTGGCCCGGAGTTTCGTGACCCCGGCAGACGGCCCGTTTTCCAGGTCCGTCATGTTAAGATTCAAGGTGCGGCTCAGTTGTATAACCAGCGCCACCGGCGGCACCATCTCATCCCTCTCCACCTGCTCCAGTACCTCCGGCCTGTAACCCGTTTCATGGGCCAGGGTTTCAATGGTCATATTCAGTTTTTCCCGATTGAACTTCACGCGCTGGCCTAAGGATTCGCCCGTGCCTTTTTTCTTCGTCATAATCCACCCCTTGTAGGGGCGAATAATTATTCGCCCCTACGGTGATCTGGTTCAAGGTTATTCCGCCTACTGCCCCCTGCCCCC
>JAXMLI010000299.1:0-2957 GCA_034368785.1 Smithellaceae bacterium
ATGCTCCATATGGGGCACGCCCTCAATAATGTCCTCCAGGATATCATCATCCGTTTCAAGCGAATGCAGGGCTGCAATACCCTCTGGATGCCCGGGATGGA
Organism: Smithellaceae bacterium; assembly: GCA_034368785.1. Taxonomy (GTDB): domain Bacteria; phylum Desulfobacterota; class Syntrophia; order Syntrophales; family CAMTWB01; genus CAMTWB01. The sequence goes on from JAXMLI010000299.1 coordinate 102, forward strand.
TCATGCGGGCATCGCCACCCAGAATGTGGTGGAACAGGAACTGGCCCGGGAAGGGCTAACGAGACATGACCTGACCAGGGAGGAATTCATCGCCCGGGTCTGGCAATGGAAGGAACGATACGGCGGCGTGATCATCAACCAGCTCAAGAGGCTCGGTTGTTCCTGCGACTGGTCCCGTGAACGCTTCACCATGGATGAAGGCCTGTCCAGGGCCGTCCGGGAGGTTTTTGTCCGCCTCTATCACGATGGTCTCATCTACCGGGGCGATTATGTGATCCAGTGGTGCCCCCGCTGCCACACGGCCATCTCCGATCTGGAGGTGGAGTACAAGGAAGTCAACGGTCATTTGTGGAATGTACGTTACCCCTTGCAGGATGGCACGGGGGAACTCGTGGTAGCCACCACCAGGCCGGAGACGATGCTGGGGGATACCGCCGTCGCGGTAAATCCCGAGGATGAGCGTTTCCGGGGGATGGTAGGAAAACAGGTCATCCTGCCTTTGGTAAACAGGGCAATCCCCGATATCGCCGACCCCTACGTCTCGATGGAGTTCGGAACCGGCGCGCTGAAGATTACGCCCGCCTGCGATCCCAACGATTTTGCCGTGGCGAAGCGCCATAACCTGCCCCTGGTCAAGATCATGGACGGCAGCGCCATTATCAACGAAAACGGCGGGCCCTACCAGGGTCAGGATCGCTACGTCTGCCGCGAAAATATTGTGAAGGACCTGGAAGATCAGGGATACCTGCTGGGACGGGAACCATATCTCCATAACGTCGGGCAATGCTACCGCTGCAAGACCGATATCGAGCCCTCGGTTTCCACCCAGTGGTTCGTCAAGATCACCCCCCTGGCTAAAGAAGCCATTGCCGCCGTGGTCGAAGGGAAAACCAGGATTATCCCCCCCGGCTGGGAGGCCACCTATTTCGAATGGATGAATAATATCCGGGACTGGTGCATCTCCCGCCAGATCTGGTGGGGGCATCGCATCCCCGTCTGGTACTGCGGGGGCTGCGGCAAAACGATCGTGGCCTCCGTCGATCCCGCGGCCTGTCCCGATTGCAAAGGACTAAAGCTCTCCCAGGACGAGGACGTCCTGGACACCTGGTTCAGTTCCGCCCTCTGGCCCTTTTCCACTCTCGGCTGGCCCGATGAGACGGCGGCGCTCAAGACCTTTTATCCAACCTCTCTTCTGGTCACCGGGTTTGACATCCTCTTCTTCTGGGTCGCCCGGATGATGATGATGGGGCTCTATGTCATGAAGGAGGTCCCCTTCCGGGATGTGTACCTCCACGCCCTCGTCCGGGATGAAAACGGGGAGAAAATGAGCAAATCCAAGGGCAACAGCATCGATCCCCTGGAGATGATCGACAGGTTCGGCGCCGATGCATTCCGTTTCACCCTGGCCGCCTATACGGCCCAGGGCCGGGATGTGCGGATGTCGGAGGAACGGATCGAGGGTCACAAGCATTTTGTAAACAAGATATGGAACGCCGCACGATTTTCCCTGATGAACCTCGATGATTATCCCGCGCCCGCGGCAACGGGGGCAAAACTGATCACGGAGGGCGCATCCCTGCCCGAGAGGTGGATCATCCACAGACTTACCCTGGTCACGACGGAGATAAGCAGGCAGCTCGATGAGTACCGCTTCAACGAGGCGGCCTCCAGCCTGTACCAGTTTATCTGGCACGAATTCTGCGACTGGTACCTGGAGTTGATGAAACCCACCCTCTACGGCAAGGATCAGCCGGAGAAAAGAACAGCCGCCCAGGCCAACCTCTACCAGCTCCTGTCGGCGATCCTGAAGCTACTCCATCCGTTCATGCCCTTTGTGACCGAGGAAATCTGGCAGACGATGGACGACCGGCGGGATTCAATCATGGTCAGTCCCTATCCGGCCTTCGACCCCGCGCTGGTGGATGAAGAGGCCGCCCGGGAGATGACCCTGATCATGGGCATCATCACCGCCATCAGGAACATCCGGGGGGAAATGGAAATACCGCCCGCGAAAAAACTCCACGTCTCCATCTCCGCCCCGGAGGATGTTTCCCGGCGGGTAATTTCGACCGGGTCTCACTATATTACCCACCAGGCGAATCTGGAATCCCTGATCCTGGGAAATGAGACCGCCGAACCGAAAGGGTCAATCACCGGCATTGTGGGCGACTGCCGGGTTTACGTCCTTTTGGAAGACACCATAGACCTGGCCAAAAAGAGGGCGAAGATCGAAAAGGAGCTGTCCCGGGTGGATAAGGATCTGGAACAATCCTCGAAAAAACTCGCCAACAGGGACTTTCTCGCGAAGGCGGATCCGCGGGTGATCGAAAAGGAACAGGAGAAAAGTCGTGATCTGCTTCACAGGCACCGGATACTGGAGGAGTCTCTTAAGAAATTCAGGGAAATCTTGACGACTTCGTAAAAAGCGACCCACGCCGCCCGGCGGCCCCACATCGGCAAGTAACTTGCCTTTGAATTTCGGAGGGCCACGCTCCGTCGTGGCCGCATGAGCTTTGAATGGAGCAATCCGGCTGCGGACGCGACGGAGCGCGTCCCTCCGACGAAAAAGCTAATTACATAATTTCAGCTACTTATGATTAAGTTCCTTAGAAGTCCGGATGCTGCGTTGCGCTGCATCCCTCCCCCGCCTTCGCGGGGGCAGGCTTGCGGCGTTTTCCGGGGACACGTTCCGATCCCTTCGGGCTTCCGGAACATGTCCCCGCAGCCTCATTCCTCGGGATTTGCGAGCCTTGCCGCAGCCTGCCCCGGCGAAGGCCGGGGGCCTTTTTACAAAGCCGTCCTAAATCATCGGCTTTTACGACTTTTTACGAGTTCGTCAATTCTGCTCATCCTGGA
>JAXMLI010000300.1:0-4923 GCA_034368785.1 Smithellaceae bacterium
CCAGAGCGCGAAATACTTTACCCCGATGGTGATAGACATGATTGCCATCGGCGAGGAATCAGGGCGTATTGATGAGATGCTCCGGGAGGTGACGGAGCATTATGATGACGAAGTGACCTATCAGGTGAAAGGCCTGTCCGAGGCGCTCGGCCCGATTCTGATGGTGGGGCTGGCGGCGGTAGTGGGTTTCTTTGCCCTGGCCATATTCTTGCCCATGTGGGACTTGACGAAACTGGCGAGGTAGGGAAAAAGGGGGCTTGGGAAGGGCACTTCTTAGTTCCTCTCCTTCAGGAGGGGGCTTGGGAAGGGTTCTGCTTAGTTCCTCCCCCTTCAAGGGGGAGGTTTGGAGGGGGATGGGGTTGTAGTTAAGGCGCGGTCATTTAACCCCATCCCCACCCCGACCCTCCCCTTGAAGGGGAGGGAGATTGGGGCTATGGGCCTCCCCTTCAAGGGGGGGCTTGGGAAGGGCACTGCTTAATTCCTCCCCCTTCAAAGGAAGCCTTGGGAAGGGCACTGCTTAGTTCCTCCCCTTCAAGGGGAGGGTGAAGGCGCGGTAAACACGGCCATTGCGCCAGAAAAAGAACCTGACAAGGACAATTGCAATTTTCTAACCGGGCAATCGTGCCTTCAAATAACAGAACAGGCGTTTCGCCTGTCCAGCGAGGTATTTTCAGGTGAAAAACCGCAAAATAATGGTCAGCCTCTACATCCTGATTCCCTTCATCTTCGGCGGCATCTCCCTTATCGGCGCGATTGTGGCCCATTATCTCACCGCGTCATACCTGAGGGCCGCGGGCAATATCGGCATCATTGCCTGGTGGATCATTGCCATCGTGCTTTTGACCCTGACCTGTAGCATTCTCGTTGTTTTCCTGGTCTTAAAGCCGGTCATGAAATTTTTGAAGGCCAGTGAAAAAATGCCGCTGATGCTGACAGATCGAAACGAATCAGCCGGCGCCGTCAAGACATCACCGGAGTATTACGGCCTTGTTTTTGACCGGGCTTCGGATATTTTAACCAAGGTGGAGGCGAAAGAACAGTTCCGCCAGATTGTGGGGCAGAGCGCGGTCATGCGGAACCTCTTCGGCCAGCTCTTGAAGGTCGCCCCTACCGATGCCACCGTGCTGCTCCTGGGGGAGAGCGGTACTGGCAAGGAACTGGTGGCGACGGCAATTTATGAACACAGCCGCCGCAAGGAGATGCCCTTTATAAAAATTAACTGCGTGGCCATCCCCGAGGGGCTCCTGGAAAGCGAACTCTTCGGCCATGAGAAGGGGGCCTTTACGGGCGCACTGGCGCAGAAGAAGGGTAAATTTGAACTGGCCGACGGCGGCGCCATCTTTCTCGATGAGATAGGGGACATGCCGCTGCCGACCCAGGCCAAGCTCCTGCGGGTTCTGCAGGAACAGGAATTCGAGCGGGTAGGGGGCCTCAAACCTATCAAGGTGGATGTGAGGTTTATCGCCGCCACGAACAAGGATCTGGAAGGCCTGGTAAAATCGGGGGAATTCCGGAGCGACCTTTATTTCCGGCTCAATGTCTTCCCCGTGAACATCCCGCCGCTGCGGGCCAGACGGGAAGATATCCCCCTGCTGTCTCAGCACTTCCTTCTGGGCAGTTCCGTGGCGGAGATTTCCGCCCGGGCGATGCAACTGCTTATAGGCTACTCCTGGCCGGGGAATGTGCGGGAACTGCAGAATGTCATCGCGCGGGCGGCGGTTCTGGCCGATCAGGGCGTGATTGAAGATTTCCACCTGCCTGCCGGGATGAGGCCGGATCAGAACGGACAGGGCATTCCTTTGTCGACGGGGGCGGCCCTTGATGATCGCCTCGCCGCCTTTGAGAAGGGCTCGATTATCGAAGCCCTGAATCGCACCGCGGGGGTGCAGGCCCGCGCGGCCGACCTTTTGGGGATCAACCAGCGAAGCCTCTGGCACCGGATCAAGAAGCACGGTATCGACGTGGGTTCCCTGAAAAAGGGTTCTCCAACATAATATGGAGATGATTCTCCATAATTTGGTCTTTTTGCTGGACTGACCGGGGCGGAGCAGTCATTTGACCCCATCCCCGCCCCGGCCCTCCCCTTGAAGGGGAGGGAGAAGACAATGCGGGAGCGGCTGATTTACCTGGGAAAATAAGGTCAGGTGGTTTAGCCCCCGGCGGGTGTTTGGGAAAAAAGCAGCCTGTTCCCTTTTTGTGCCCCGCAGTGGCATTATTCTTGCTTTGTATGGCGCGTAGATGAGGGTCTGACAAGGCCAAACAGAAATTAACAAATCCAAACCTGGAGGAAAGAAAAATGAAAAGGGCAATTTCCGGAAATCAAAGAGGCTTTACGCTGATCGAGATGATCGCGGTGCTGGTCATCCTGGGCATTCTCGCCGCGGTGGCCGTGCCGAAGTACATTGACATGGCCACGGAGGCGCGGACAAAGGCCCTGCAGGGCGCCCTGGCAGCCGGAGGAACCAATTCTTCGATGCTGTTTGCGTATGAACTTCTGAAGACCGGGGCGGAACCGGGCATGACGCCACTGAGTACGTCATTAAACACAGCTAATTATACAGCTGTGGGAGACTATACCGTGAGCTATGCCGCGGCGACTAAAGGCATTACCGTGACCGTGACGGCCGGGCCTGGTGAGGGAGTTACAGGCATAGATGTGTCTGATCGTCTAAAAACTTTCACCCTGATTCCCTAAGCCTCACGCAAATTCAACCGCACCGGATATGGAGGCCTATGGCCTCCATATCTTTTTGAACAGGACTCGCCTCTCGACCTTCCGATGACCGATCGAACCCATCTTTATCGCGAATATCTCTCCGTATCCTTTCTGATCCTGGCCTTTATTTCCTCCTTTTTTTTCAACGGCAAAATCTTTTACTTCTTCGTGGCCGCGGAAATATTCCTGCTCCTGGCCCTCGTGACGACCCTTTTTCAGGTCCGGGAGCGGGGACTGCCGATCAAGGTCTCTCCTGTTTCGCTTTTGATCCTCCTTTTTCTGGGGTACCTGTTCCTCTCCATTTTCTGGTCGGAGGTTCCCTATTCCAGCGCGATTACGGCCGCGCGGATCGCTGTCCTGGGCCTCGCCTTTTTCGCCTGTCTAATTTCGGAGCGAAAAGAGGCCCTCTGGCGGGTTTTTTTCGCGGCGGCCTGTCTGGTGATGGCCCTGCAATCAATTCTCGCCTCTTATCAGCTCTTTTATCTGCTCAAACCACCCCAGGGGTTTTTTCTCTATCAAAATCTGTTCGCCTCCCTGCTGAACCTCACCATCCTGATCCTCGGCGCCACGTATCTTCGCGGTAAAAAAACATTCATGAGATCTGGCGTCTGGATACTTCTGCTGCTTTTTTTTCTCGAGCTGACCGTGGGCTTGATCCAAAGCCGCGGCGCGCTCTTAAGCCTGGCCCTGGGCGGCGCCCTTTTCCTGATCGGCGGCGTTTACCTGAATATCGATAAAAGGCTGCTTGCCCACCTTGTTATCGGCGCGATATTGGCCCTGGCCCTGGCCCATCTTCTGACCCTGTCCTCACCGAAAAGCCTCCTGTCAATGGTAGATCCGCCCCTGGCCGGAAAGGAACGCTTCATCATCTGGCAGGGCTGCTGGGAGATGATAAAAAACCAGCCTCTCTGGGGACTCGGGCTGGGCACTTTTTTTCTGGCCTGGCCCCCCTACCGGAATCCCCTTGACGCGAGCGGCGGGTTCTACGCCCATAACGATTTCCTTCAGCTCTGGATCGAAGGCGGCCTCCCCGCCCTCGCGATTCTCCTCTTGATCTTCTTCGCGATTTCACTAACCTTCTTCAAGGCCATTCGTGCGGTTCAGCTTGACCAAACCCGGAAAACGGAAATTCTGGGGCTGGCCTGCGGAATGTTTGTGGTCGCCTTCCAGTCCTTCTTCGATTTCAACCTCTATTCCATGCCGACGATGATTTTTCTGGGCCTGGCGCTCGGACGATTCGACGACCTGGCCGGGATCGATCGCCGTGAAATTATAGTAAATCCCTATACCCTGGTCCGGCGGGGCGTTTACCGGCTCTGTCTTTTGCTGCTCGCCCTCCTCGCAATCAGCTACTTTGCGTCCATGGGTTTCTCCTATTATTTCTCTCAAAGGGGGGTTCAGCAGATAGCGAAGAAAAATTATTACCAGGCCTCGGAGGATTTAAATCTATCCCATAAAATCTGGCGTTCCTATGATCAGCCGCTGACCTACCTCGCCCAATTGATTCAATCTTTCATCGCGGCAGAGAACGACAAAACCCTGGATATTCAGGCGCGGCAATCCATGTCCGAAATCGCCGGGGAATACCTTGATGAGGCGCAGCGGCTCAATCCCTTCCGGGCCAGGTCGTACTTCGTGCGGGGACTGCTTTTCGAAGCGACAAAAAGGGGAGACGGGGAGATTCAGGGGCAATATAAAAAGGCGCTGGAGGTTGATCCGGGATTTTTCCCGGCGAGAATCGAGTACGCGCGCTATCTCGCGCAAACGGAAAGAAGCCGCGCGGCCCTGAAGGTATTGGATGAGGGGTTGCTCTTGCAGTGGTATGCCCATGATCCTGCTGTCATTCCCTACTACCGGTTCGCCGCCGCCCTCAGAAGACAAAACGGAAACCTGGCGGGCGCGCTGGAACTGGAAACAAAAATAGCAGGTATTCTGGAGGCCTATAAATGGGAAAAGTAGCCCGTCCCCTTTTTCACCCTTCACGGAAAACAAGGGGTCAGGTCTCAACATCTGACACCGCGCAGAACAACATCCAAGGTCGGAGGTAATTAAGGGTATTTCCGGGGCACCATACTAGTGCGGCCGGGCAAGGTCGTGTAATCCAGCGGGTGTGAATCCCGCCCCGGAAGGAAGGCCATCCACCGGGTAGCGAGTCCTTGGAGGTCTGGTGGCAACATCGGGCTTTAAGCGTAGGACAGCGAGCAGAT
>JAXMLI010000301.1:0-11644 GCA_034368785.1 Smithellaceae bacterium
ACAAATTACTGGCCCTGATATCTGGAAACCCGTTGATCGCACTGGTCATCGGGTTCTTCCTCCTGTTTATCCTTTACCTCGTCTTCAAGCAGTTCATGAAGTTGGCGTTGATCGTTTTCCTGATTATCCTGGCCGTCGGCGGATATTACTACCTGAAGGATCCGAAGGGCATGCCGGGAAATATGATCGAGTCTGCGAGAGACGTCAAGGATAAGACCTTTGAAACAAAGGATAAATTGACAGACATGTATCGGCAGGGAAAGGAACTCATCGGCAAGGGCGCCGATCTCATCAAAGACCAGGGATGGACCGTGAAATCTGACGAAAACCCTGGAGACCAGCAAAAGAAAAAATAACGATATAATTGATTCTTATCATCACCCTGGCCAGCTGGGTTGTGGAATATTTTCCTTGACGGAGAGTCTTTTTTTAAGTAGTTCGGCAACTTCGGTCGCACAATAACTTTCACACATTTTAAGGGGAGGTAATGGCTTATGAAGAAAAGATTGTTCGTGTTTTCGTTACCCGTATTGTTTCTTTCCTTGTTCCTGACTCCAATTTTCTCCGGCAATGCGCTGGCCCAGGATACGATTAAACTCGGTATCGCCGGTCCCCATTCCGGCGATCTGGCTTCCTACGGCATCCCCTCAATCAAGGCCGCGGAACTGGTGGTCAAGGAGATCAACGCCAAGGGCGGCGTCCTGGGCAAGCAGGTGGAACTCCTCGTGGAGGACGATGTCTGCAAGCCGGAACTCGCCACCAACACGGCGACCAAACTGGTTTCCAAAGGGGTCCATGTAGTCCTGGGACACGTCTGCAGCGGCGCCACCAAAGCGGCGCTTGGCATTTATAAGGACGCCAAAGTGATCGCCATGTCCCCGTCCGCCACGAACCCGGCGCTGACCCAGGCGGGAGAATTTCCCAATTTTTACCGCACTATCGCCGCGGATGACGAGCAGGCCAAGCTGGAAGTGCATTTCGCCATCAACAAGCTGAAGGCCAAAAATATCGCGGTCATCCACGACAAGGGCGACTACGGCAAGGGGCTCGCCGAGTACGCCAAGAAATTCGTGGAAGAGGGAAAGCAGGCCAATGTTGTCCTCTTCGAGGGGATCACCCCGGGCGCCGTGGATTACTCCGCCATCGTCCAGAAGATCAAACAATCCAAGGCGGACACGGTAATTTACGGCGGATACCACCCGGAGGCATCTTCCATCATCATGCTCATGCGGAAGAAGAAGATGAAGACCAACTTCGTCTCTGCCGACGGGGTGAAGGACGACACCTTCATCAAAGTGGCGGGAAAGAGCGCCGAAGGCGTATATGCCACCGGCCCGAAGGATGTGTCGAAGAATCCCATGGCGATCACATATAACGAGGCCCACAAGAAGGCCCATGGCGCGGATCCCGGCGCGTTCTTCCTCAATGCCGTGGCCGCTACCCAGGCCCTCTTGAACGCGATCCAGAAGGCCGGGTCCACCGATGCGGCCGCCGTGGCCAAGGTTCTGCAGGGCCAGGATGTTGACACACCCCTGGGGAAGATCAAGTTCGACAAGAAGGGCGACGCGATCGGGGTTGGTTTCTCTGTGTACCAGGTTAAAAAAGGCGTCTTCGTGGAATTGAAATAATCTCGCGGGAGACTTAATCAGAGCAGGGCCGAAAAGGCCCTGCTCTGATTTATTGACCAAGCTTCATCACGGAAAAGTAAATCAATTTATGGACTATTTCCTAGAACTGTTCGTGGGCGGACTCACCAGGGGGAGCATTTACGCCCTCATCGCCCTGGGCTATACCATGGTGTACGGCATTATCCAGTTGATCAACTTCGCCCATGGCGAGATCTACATGATCGGCGCGTTCACCGCCCTGATCGTCTCCAGCGTCCTTGCCATGTATGGCATGGAAGGGATCTCGGTGCTGATCATCTCCACGGTCCTGGCCGTAATGTACTCGGCCGCTTACGGTTTTACCGTGGAGAAGATTGCCTACAAGCCCCTGAGACAGGCGCCCCGCCTTTCCCCGCTGATCAGCGCCATCGGCATGTCCATCTTCCTGCAGAACTACGTCCTTCTGGCCCAGACCTCGGATTTTCTTCCCTTCCCCAGCCTGATACCGGAGATCGATCTCCCGGAGAGATACCAGCATATTATCGGCTCCTCTGAGCTGGTGATCGTTTCTGTAACCGCCCTGGTCATGATCGGCCTCACCATTTTCATCAAGTTCACAAAAATCGGCAAGGCGATGCGCGCCACCGCCCAGGACCGCAGCATGGCCATGCTGCTGGGGGTGAATGTGAACAGGGTTATCTCCAATACCTTTATTTTAGGTTCCGCCCTCGCCGCCATCGGCGGAGTGCTGATTGCCTCCCATGTGGGACGGATAAATTTCTACATCGGTTTCATCGCCGGCATCAAGGCGTTTACCACGGCCGTCCTTGGCGGGATCGGAAGCATCCCCGGCGCGGTGCTGGGTGGCCTTGTGCTGGGCTGGACCGAGAGCTTTGCCACCGGCTATATATCAAGCGACTATGAAGACGTCTTTTCCTTTGTCCTGCTGGTAGTCATCCTGATCTTCAAACCCACGGGCCTCCTGGGGAAGACGCTTGTTCAGAAGGTCTGACGGGTCTATGAATATTATAACGGGCATTAAAGATTCCCTTCTCGTTTCACTCTGGTTCATCCTCTTGACCTTCCCCATTATGGTCATCCGGGTTAATACGATTGAAAATGTGGTGGAATGGCGCTGGCGGAACATGCTCCTCGTCGGCGCGGGGAGTTTCATCCTCTCCCTTGTCTGGCGTTACCTGCACAAGAGGAAGGAAGCGGGCGGGCAGGAAAGCCCTGACGAACCGGAAACTGTCCCCCTGGTTCGCCGGATACTCGATACCCCGCGTTTGCTGATCCCGGCCCTGATCGCCCTGGGAATCGCGCTTGCGGTCTTTCCCTTCACCTTCTCCGTCTATCAGGTCAATATCATGATTACCGCGATCATGTTTGTGGTCCTGGGGCTGGGGCTGAATATCGTGGTGGGCCTGGCCGGCCTTCTGGACCTGGGTTATGTGGCCTTCTACGCGGTGGGGGCCTATTCCTACGCCCTGTTGAACTACCATTATGACGTGGGCTTCTGGATCGCCCTCCCGATCGGGGCGCTCCTCGCCTTCAGCGCCGGCATCCTCCTGGGCTTCCCCGTCCTCCGACTCCGGGGAGACTATCTGGCCATCGTCACTTTGGGATTCGGCGAGATCATCAGGCTGATCCTGGAAAACTGGAATGAATTCTCCTTCGGACCAAGCGGCATCTCCAATATCGACCGGCCCGGGTTCTTCGGCATCGATTTCAGTTTCCGGGAGGCGAGCATTTACATCTACTTCATCATGATCGGCCTGTGCCTCTTTACCATCTTCGTCGTTAACCGGCTGGAGAAATCCCGGATAGGCCGCGCCTGGATCGCGCTCCGGGAAGATGAGATCGCCTGTCAGGCCATGGGGATCGACAAGACCAAAACCAAGCTGGCCGCCTTTGCCCTCGGGGCCACCTGGGCCGGGATGATCGGCGTCGTCTTTGCGGCAAAAACCACCTTCATCAACCCGGCCAGCTTCACCTTTATGGAATCGGCCATTATCCTCTGCATTGTCGTACTCGGCGGCATGGGTTCCATTCTGGGGGTTATGCTGGCCGCCATCATTCTCATCCTCCTGCCGGAATACCTCAGGGCCTTCAGCGACTACCGGATGATTGTCTTCGGCGCCTGCATGGTCCTGATGATGGTCTTTCGCCCGCAGGGACTCATTTCGGGGGGGCGCTCGATATACCAGCTCAATCAGGCGCAAAAAGACCTCCAGAAGGACCCGTAATGCAGTCCGTATTCGAAACACACAAATTAACCATGGATTTCGGCGGTCTCCGGGCGGTAAGCAATGTTGATATTGAGGTAAAGGAGGGCGAGATCGTTGCCGTCATCGGCCCTAACGGGGCCGGAAAAACTACCGTATTCAACTGCATTACCGGCGTTTATGAAGCCACGGCGGGGGATATTGTCATCCATCCCCCCGGTCGGGACAGGCGCCGGATCAACGGGCTGAAAATCAACAGCATCACCGAACTGGGCATCGCGAGGACCTTTCAAAACATCAGGCTCTTCCAGAATATGACCGTGCTGGAAAACGTCATGATCGGGCGCCATTGCCGGGCCAAAAGCGGCATTATCGGGGCGATCTTCCGGGATCGGGGCACCAGGCGGGAGGAAGAAGAGATCGTGGAGGCGAGCTACAAAGTCCTGGAAAAGATCGGTCTGGCCTCTTATGTGAACGAGCTGGCGAAAAACCTGCCCTATGGCGCCCAGCGAAGGCTCGAGATCGCCCGCGCCCTGGCCACCGAGCCCTTTCTGCTCCTCCTCGATGAACCGGCTGCCGGGATGAATCCCCAGGAGACCAGGGCGCTCGATGAGCTGATCGTCAAGATCCGGGATGATGAGGGTGTTTCCATCGTTCTGATCGAACATGACATGAAGCTCGTCATGAGCCTCTCCGACCGGATTTTCGTGATGGATCACGGGGAAAAGATCGCCCAGGGGACCCCGCAGGAAGTGAGAAAAGATCCCCAGGTCATCAAGGCATATCTGGGTGAAGAGGTTGATTAAAGGCGTAAGGCTGAAGGCGTAAGGCAAACCCTGACCCCTGGCCCCTGCAATATCAGGAGAGGCATGCTCGAACTTAAGGCAATACAAACATTCTACGGCAACATCCGGGCGCTGAAAGAGGTAAGCCTGCAGGTGGAGGAGGGGGAGATTATCACCCTGATCGGGGCAAACGGGGCAGGCAAGAGCACCACCCTCATGTCCATCTCCGGGCTCAGCCCGATCCGGTACGGCGAGATAACCTTTCTCGGTAAAAAGATCCACCAGTTGAGCCCCGATGCGATTGTGGCCCTGGGCATCTCCCAGGTGCCGGAGGGACGGCGGATCTTCCCCGGACTTTCCGTGCAGGAAAACCTGGATATGGGCGCCTTCCTTCGTAATGACCATGCCGGCATCAAAAAGGACATGGAACACCTCTTTGAGCTCTTTCCCATCCTGGCCAAACGTCGTCACCAGATGGGCGGAACCTTGAGCGGCGGTGAACAGCAGATGCTGGCGATCTCGCGGGCGCTTATGGCCCGGCCCCGTCTGCTCCTCTTGGATGAGCCTTCGCTGGGACTGGCCCCGCTTTACGTCAAGCTCATTTTCCAGATCATCGAACGAATAAACCGCGAGGACGGGGTAACCATCCTGCTCGTGGAACAGAACGCGAACATGGCCCTGAGACTCGCCCATCGTGGTTATGTCATGGAAAACGGTCTGATTACCCTGGAGGGCACAGGCTCCGATCTCTTTCATGATGAAAATGTAAAAAAGGCCTACCTTGGCATCTGACCCTGCCCTTGCCCTGTACTCCCACCGCCTCCAATACCGATTCCAGGGCTTTAATATGAGCGCCTCGCGGGCTTTTGAGGAAAAGGACCATTGATTATTTTCCAGGACATCAGCCTCTCCCTGGGAGGCAAAACCCTTTTCTCGGGGATAAACTGGACGATTGCCACCGGCAGCCGCATCGGGCTGGTGGGGGATAACGGTACGGGGAAAACCACCCTGCTCAGATCCGTGATGGGCGAGGTGGAGCTGGATCAGGGCGCGGTCATCATCCCCGAGGCGCGGCACAAGACCATCGGTTACCTGCCCCAGGACCTGGTTGAACTGGAAGAGGTAAGTCTCCTTTATTTCCTGAAACGAAATTGCGGCCTCCTGGCCCTGGAGGAGACAATCAGGGCCAGCGAAGAGCAGCTCGCCCTGCTGAGGGAAGAAGACAGCCGGCGTCGGCAGATCATGCAAACCTACGACCGGGCAATCGCCGCCTACAATGCGAAAGACGGTTACGCCTTCGAGGCCAGGGCCAGACAAATACTCAAGGGCCTCGGTTTCCGGGAGGATGATTTCGGCAAAAACTGCGCGGACTTCTCCGGCGGGTGGAAGATGAGAATCTATCTCTCCGTCCTCTTGCTTTCCCGCCCGGATATCCTGCTTCTGGATGAACCTACCAACCACCTGGATACGGAAAGCATGGAATGGCTGGAAGAGTATTTGAAGGACTACGGCGGAACCATCATCACCGTTGCCCACGACCGGTTCTTCCTGGACAAGATGGTTTCCCAGATCGCCGAACTGGCCGGCGGGCGCGTTACCCTCTTTCCCGGCAACTATTCCTATTACCTGCTGGAGAAGGACAAGCGCGGTGAAATATTGCGGAAAGAGGCGCTTCATCAGCGGGCGCAAATAGCCCATCAGCAGGCCTTTATTGAACGGTTTCGTTACAAGGCCACCAAGTCCAAACAGGTCCAGAGCCGGATCAAACTGCTTTCGAGGCTTCCTCAACAGGAGGAAGAAGTCTCGCAGAGGAAAGTGGCCATTCGTTTCCCGGAGCACAAAAAAAGCGGCCGGGAGGTAATAAAGGTGGAAGGACTGGGCAAGTCATACGGCGACCTCACCGTTTTCCGGGACGTGGGATTCACCATCACCCGGGGGGAGAAGGTGGCCTTTGTGGGCGTCAACGGGGCCGGAAAATCCACCCTCACGAGGATCATCGGCGGTCAGGAAGAGCCGACCCGGGGCAACATCGCCTGGGGGCTCAATGCGCGGATGTCCCTCTTTTCCCAGGAGAGCGCGGAAAACCTGAACTACCGGCTCAGCGTCTGGGAGGAAGTGGGCCGCGTCACCACGAGCATGAATGACCAGGAGAAAAGGAACCTGCTGGGGGCCTTTCTCTTTTCCGGCGATGATATCAACAAATCCGTCTCGGTCCTCTCGGGCGGCGAAAAATCCCGGCTTGCCCTCCTCAAAATCATTCTCACCGACTCGAATATCCTGATCATGGACGAGCCCACGAATCATCTGGACATAAAGACGAAGGATATCTTTCAGGAGGCCCTGCTCAATTACCAGGGCACGATCATTCTGGTATCCCATGACCGTTACTTCCTGGACCGGTTGGTCAGTCGTGTGCTGGAAATAAGGGACGGCGCCCTTTATGACTACCCGGGGAACTACTCCTATTTTGTCGAGAAAAGGAAGGAACTTGCCCGGAGCGGACAGGTGGATTCCAGGAGCTTCGACCAGGCCAAAACATCATTGGCAGGGGAAAAGAAATCCCTGTCTGATAAAAAGACAGCGGCAGAAGAGAAGAATCGTCTTTACCAGCTTAAAAGCGGTCTCAAGAAGGAGTTGGCCGGTCTCGAGGCGGAGATTATGCAGCGGGAGCAGCATAAGGGGCAAAATGAATCCCTCCTGTGCGATCCCCTTATCCTGAAGGATGCGGCAAGGGTCAGGCAGTTGAAGCGGGAACTCGCGGGCCTGACTGATGAACTGGCGGGACGATATGCCGAGTGGGACGATCTCATCGAACGACTCGAAGAGGTGCAGGCCGCCTCGGCTGCTTCCAGGGGGTGAGTGCGTCAGGGGTTAGGGGTCAGGGGTTAGGGGTCAGGGGTCAGGGGTCAGGGGTCGGGGGTCAGGGTTCGGGGTTCGGGGTTCGGGGTTCGGGGGGCATGATAATATCATACCCCCACAATAGGACAGGCGTCTCGCCTGTCCTTGGGCAGGCAAGATGCCCGCCCTATTTTCAGATGAAAGGATGCTTGGATGATCGAGCTGATTAAACGGGGGGTCTATCTCATCAAGGGTCTCGTTGTTCCCGAAGACGCGGCAAAAATGGACATAAAGGAGATTGATACGATCCTGTCCCGGGCCGGTTTGAGTCCATTAGCGACAAGGGTTATTGATCGGGAGCGGGCCAAAAGGGAGACGATGGCGGCCAGGATCATAGCGGGCCACAACCAGGGAGGCGACGGTGAATATTTCAAACTGCGGTTCGATTCCCTCGCCTCCCATGACATTACCTATGTGGGGATTATCCAGACCGCCCGGGCCAGCGGCATGACCGAGTTTCCCCTGCCCTACGTGCTCACCAACTGTCATAACAGCCTTTGCGCCGTAGGGGGAACCATCAACGAAGACGATCATCTCTTCGGTCTTTCCGCCGCCCGCAAGTATGGGGGCATCTATGTCCCCGCCCATCAGGCGGTTATTCACCAGTATATGCGGGAGATGATGTCCGCCGGCGGGAAGATGATTCTCGGCTCGGACAGCCACACCCGCTACGGCGCCCTTGGCTGCATGGGCATCGGCGAGGGCGGCGGGGAACTGGCGAAGCAACTGCTGGGAAAGACCTACGACCTGCCCCGCCCGGAGGTAATCGCCGTCTATCTGGAAGGGACCCCGCCGCCGGGTGTGGGGCCGCAGGATGTGGCCCTGGCCCTGGTGAAGGCGGTATTTCACGACTCCTTTGTGACGAATAAAGTGCTCGAATTTGTCGGACCCGGGATCGAAAACCTTTCCGTGGACTTTCGCAACGGCATCGACGTGATGACCACCGAGACGACCTGCCTCTCCTCCATCTGGCAGACGGACGAAAAGGTGGCGCAATATTACCGGACCCATGGCCGTCCCGAGGCATATCAGCAACTCTCGCCGGGCGAGGTGTGCTACTATGACGGAATGGTCCGGGTGGATCTGGCCCGGATAGAACCCATGATTGCCCTGCCGATGCACCCGAGCAATGTCTGGCCCGTCGCGGAACTCAATCACCATGGCCGGGAAATCCTCTGCGAAGTGGAAGCGGAAGCAGGAAAGCAGCTGGAGAACAAGGATTTGCCCTTACGGCTGACCGACAAGCTCGTGAACGGGAGATTGAAGGTTGAGCAGGGCATTGTGGTGGGTTGTGCCGGGGGAACATTTGAGAATATTTTGACGATGGCCCGGATGCTCGCAGGTCGGGGCACCGGCGATGGCGCCTTTTCCCTGAGCGTCTATCCTGCCAGCCAGCCCATATTTCTTGAGCTCGTTAGAAACGGGGCGATGGAAAACCTGATGAGGGCGGGCGCCATTATCCGGACGGCCTTCTGCGGTCCCTGCTTCGGCGCGGGAGACACCCCGGCCCACAATACGATCAGCATCCGACACGCCACGCGAAACTTCCCCAATCGGGAGGGTTCGATTCCCGCCGAGGGACAGGTGGCCTCCGTCGCCCTGATGGATGCCCGATCGATTGCCGCCACGGCCATGAATGGCGGGATCCTCACCCCCGCCACGGAGGTGGACGTACCGGAGATGTCAATCGACTACTTCTTTGATTCACAGGTTTACCAGCGTCGGGTGTACCAGGGTTTCGGCAATCCCCGGCGGGAGGAGGAACTGAGGTTTGGCCCGAACATCGCCGACTGGCCGGTGATCCTGCCCCTGGCCGACAACATCCTCCTCCAGGTGGCCTCGGTCATTCATGATCCCGTAACCACGACGGATGAACTGATCCCCTCGGGGCAGGCCTCGTCCTATCGCTCCAATCCCCTTAAACTGGCCGAATATACCCTCTCCCGGAAGGATCCTCGCTATGTGGAAAGGGCGAAATCCCTTTACCAAAGGGAACTGAAAAGGCGGGAACTTGCCAGGGGAGGCGAGTTGGCTGAGGGAATGCTGGGCCTTTACCGGGAGCTTTTTCCTGACGAGCCTGGGACCGGGGAGGCCATGCTCGCCTTCTGGAAAAATACCTCCCTGGGCAGCGTCATTTTCGCCCGCAAGCCGGGGGACGGCTCTGCCCGGGAGCAGGCCGCCTCCTGCCAGAAGGTGCTGGGGGGACAGGCCAACATCGCCCTGGAATATGCCACCAAGCGCTACCGGGGCAATCTGATCAACTGGGGGATGCTGCCCTTCACAATTGACCCGGCGGAAAAGAACCTGTTGGCGGTAGGTGATTATATCTTTATCCCCGGGATCGGGCAGGCGCTTTCAGGGATGCTTAACCGTATTCCCGCCCTGGTCATAAAACCCGGTGAAACAATCCCCCTCACACTGAAGCTCGAAAACCTCTCCCGGGATGATCGGGACATCATCCTGGCGGGATGCCTGATGAATTACTATAATTCCTCCGGGCCGTAAGAGCCATGTACCGCCAATGGTGACGCCCTCGTAATAAATGCCCTCTGCTGTTCCCTGAACCCCCTAAGAGGTCAGAGAAAGGAATTTTATCCGCAGGAACCAGCTTTTTTCAGCCAGGAATCTTTGAAACTCAGGCAAAATGTCATTAAGCATGGATGACGCCGTCTTATCTGTATTACCCTTGTCCTAATAATAAATATATTTTACAGATTTGTTCGACAATTTTTTTGACATTATAAGTCTTTTCCCTTACATGGTACGATAAATGTGCGGACAGGCAATGGAAATCTGGCAAGATACAGACTACGTATATTAATTGTTGGGCACACGACCAAATCGGTCATTGAGTGACACATGACGCAAACGGTCATCTACCGGACGAATACCGTCTATCAAGAACCGGTTACGCTGGTTGCATCCAAAAACATCAGGGCAACGATTATGCCTGGGCCGTTGGAGTTTGCGCGGGCAGTTCCCATTCAACTCCATGTGCAGGGCGCCGTGCGCATGACTCTCGGAGTTGAGCGTCACCGCACGACTGACGGGCAGTTTCTGGTAATCAGCTACATCCGCGATCCAAATGCTGGACCGGTTGAGAAGGGAGCTTTTACCGGATACCCGCGTCGGGTCGACGCTGCGTTAGCAACCGCTCAGGTGGCAGCGCTGATCTTGCTGAGTCATCCGGGTCTGATCGCGGAGAAGGTGTTTGATGGTGTGGTGAGCGACCCACAGAACGTGACATTTCACCCGGAAGGACCGCTAACTATCTCCACTCCGCACATGCTGGATCCAGTTGAGCTGTCGGCTTCCGTTCAGGAGCGCCTGGCCTTGGTGGACACTTTTGACGAGACCAAGCAGTCGCGGTTTCGGCTTTCCAGCAGGTGGTTCTTGCGCGGGCATGAGGCGAAGAAGCCAGTTGATCGATTCCTTTACTGGTTCATCGCACTCGAAGTGTATCCGGCCGAAGGCAGGACAAAAGTTGTCTCCGCGGTGAGGAATTTGCTCGTTGCTACTGTCTATCCAGATGTCAGTCCCGGCCTACTATCAGAGCGGCTCAGCATAGGTCGGATCCACGGAATTCGCTCCAGGATAGTTCACGAGGGTCTCTCTCACGTTGATCTGCCGCTCGATCCAGAATTCCACCAGGCGTTGGACAAGCTCGGAGCGATCTCGGCCGTCTGCTTGCGGGTGCTTGCCGGCTTGTCACCTGGAGACGATTTGGATCGTTGGGTGCGCGCCTAGACCTGAAGGAGAGCCAAGGGGGACGTTCTTGATTAGTTGACTAACTCGGAAGGAAGGAAAAAGAAGAGGACGTCCATAAAATTATTAAAATCGCCCAACAATCCAATCAACCCGACCGGGAATAACGGTCTGGAATCGGGGGACATCCATGATAAGTAATGTCAAGGGGAAAACGGAGATTTCCCCTGACCTCCCGGATTGACGGATTTCCGGTGGTTTTTTACTACACCCTGCCCTAACGAGACCTTTTTCTTCTTCTCTTTTGGGTCCGCGCAATTATTGGAGATCACGCGACCAGACATCCATTTGCTGTACTACGGTCTGATAAGGTAAGCCCTACACCCTATCTTTGACGACCTTTGCAGAAGATTGAGTTTGGGTC
>JAXMLI010000302.1:0-7992 GCA_034368785.1 Smithellaceae bacterium
CACGTTTGGGTGACTGGAGGGACGCGCTCCGTCGCGTCCGCAGGAGTTTTGCAATTGCCTCATAGCCATATCATCGTTGGCATAATGGAATTACTATATCAAGTTTACAAAGGAACTCGGATATTTAGACACCAATCAATATGAAGAACTATGGACAAAAGGTCAGGAGAGTTTAAGGATACTCCAAGGGCTAATATCCTACATAGAGTAGTCTAATGTCTGATGTCCAGGGTCTATAGTCTGGGAGTCTATCGTGAAGCGCTTGAAATGTCTGGGGTCTAAAGTCTATAGTCTAATGTCCAGAGTCTTGGGGATATTATTCGCGGCGGCAATCCTTCTGCCCCTGGGTTTCTCTTCAGAGGCGGGCATCGCCACGTCCAAGCATAATCTTTCCGTAACCGGGCCGGGCGGAATAAAAGCCACGGCGGAGACTGAGTTGTGCATCTTTTGCCATATCCCCCATAACGCCAGTCCGGCGGTGCCCCTTTGGAACCACAAACCGACCAGCGCCGCATACACCATGTACACCAGCGATTACCTGACCCGCGCCGGTTATGCCACGCCTTCCGACGTGGGTCAGCGCTCCCGCCTCTGTCTTTCCTGTCATGACGGCACGGTAGCCATCGGTTCTGTCTATACCGTCAGGGGGGTGGCGCAGGTTTCGCCCTTCGCCATGAGCGGTGTAGATGCCGCGGGAAAAATTCCTGCCGCCGCCGCCGGCTTCCTGGGGACGGATTTACGCAACGACCATCCCGTTTCGATAAAATATGATACCGGCATAAACATCATTTTCGGGTCAGGTTCCCGCAGTATGGAACTTAAGGCGGTGGCGCCGCCCATCA
Source organism: Smithellaceae bacterium (assembly GCA_034368785.1). Lineage (GTDB taxonomy): Bacteria > Desulfobacterota > Syntrophia > Syntrophales > CAMTWB01 > CAMTWB01. The sequence continues at coordinate 843 of JAXMLI010000302.1, forward strand.
ATCCCAAGCCCTACGCCGGGGTGAAGCTTTACGGGACGGCGAGCGGCAGCATCAAGGGTTATGTGGAATGCACCTCCTGCCATGATCCCCATAATGACGCGATCCCCAAATTTCTCATTCTGTCCAATACAAATGGCGCCCTTTGCACCACCTGTCACGATAAAACGGGCTGGACGGGCAGTATTCATCAGCTTTCCACCCGGCCCATAAACAACCCCGGCGGAGAGACACAGCCCATACCGGGGGCAACCGTTGCGGCGGCTGCCTGCATGGCCTGCCATAAAAGTCATTCGGGTACGGGAACGCCCTATATTTTAAGGAAATGGGAGGAAAACACCTGCTTTAATGGCACATCCACCTCCTGCCACGGCAGCTCGGGGGCGAAAAATATCGCTGGCGTGTTTGGAAGGGCGAAGGTCCATCCCCTTTCAACTTCGGCAAAGCATAAAAATCTCGACGTGCTGTATTATGCCGACCTGGGGGCGGGGAACAGGCATGCCGAATGCGCCGACTGCCATAATTCCCATCAGGCCAGGGATCTGCCTAAGCGTACGGCGGCCAATTCGTGGTATCCGGCAACAGTTGACGGCACCTCCAATCTGGTGTCCAAGTCCGGTCCTCTGACGGGTGTAACGGGCGTGGAACCCACGACAAGCCCGCTCTGGTCGGCAAGAACCACATTCACCACCCTGAATGCCGCCACAAAGGAGTACCAGATCTGCTACAAGTGCCACTCCTATTACGCCATACGCAACGCCGTGACGCCTGTCGCCTCCTGGGCGGGGCTTTCGAGCGCCTTTATCACGGATCAGTCCTGGGAATTCAGCCCGGGGAACAGATCGGCCCATCCGGTGGAAGTGGGGTTGAACAGTCAGACGGGAAGCTCTGCGCCCAAACCCCTTGCCGCCGCTCAGATGTCGGCGCCCTTTAATGCCAACCCGGGAACTCAGACCATGTACTGTTCCGATTGTCACGGTGCCGATAACGAAAATGCCACGGATCCGAAGGGGCCGCACGGGTCAAACAGCAATTTTATGTTAAAAGGATCAAGAAAGTACTGGCCCGTTAATGCCACCGGCGGACTATGGACCTTAAATGACCTGAGAAATAATGCAAACGGCTGGAGCGCCAATTTATTCTGTGTTAACTGTCACCCGATATATTCCGGCGGGACGTGGCTGAATAAGGCGCACCAGGCTCATGAAAGCAGACTTTCAAGTTCCGGCGGGGTAAGGTGTGTACAATGTCATGTGGTTATACCCCACGGGTCACAGCGTCCCCGGCTGATGGGGTATGCGACAGATCCTTCACCTTATAATTATAACGGCGCAGGCGTTTATGATAAGCTTGCGCTCAGTAGCTTTACAAAGACAGCTCGTACCAGCTATGTAAAAAATAGTTGCTCAACTACGGTTGCGGGTTGTCATTAAAACACAGAGGTTCATGAACCGTGAAGGGGCGGTAAAAAACATATAACGGCAACTTTTGGGACGACGCGCTGCAAAAAGGCTGTAGTCGCCGCCCTTGTGGCGGCAACTATGCGCCCACAATGGGCAATACTACAGAATGAGTCCCCGGCCGCTCCAAAGCGATGTAGCCGGTCCGGTTCGCCTCCAGGATGCCGAATTGTTCGAGATAGGCCAGGACCGCCGTGGATTCCTCCCGATCCCCCGTAACTTCCAGGACGAGGGCATCCTTATGACGGGACAGGATACGGCAGCCCAGGATCTCCACCGCCCGCAGCAACTCGCCGATCCGCTCCCGATCAGACCGTACCCGGACCAGCATCAGTTCCCGGTGGATATAGCGAGCGCCTGAGTAATCGAGTACTTCGATCACGTCCACCAGCTTATCCAGCTGTTTTTTGATCTTATCGGTGAAATCGCTGCTGGCCCGGCTGGTAAGGGTAATGCGGGAGACGGCCGGGTCGGTGGTCTCCGCCACGCAAAGGGTTCGGATGTTATAGCCCCGGCTGCTGAACACCCCGGCCACCCGGGAAAGGACCCCCGGTTGATTGTTCACCAGAATGGTAATGGTATGTTCCTCGACACTCATAATCTTTCTCCAAATAATTATTTGCCGTAAATCATATCCAAATGATTGCCGCCGGGGGCAATAATGGGATACACGTACTGATCGGGATCCACCTGGACTTCAAGCAGATAGGGGCCTTCGGAGCTTCTCAGGCGTTCGATCCCCTCTTCGGGATTTTCCTCCAGGTTAATCCTGCTGCCGGGAATCCCGAATCCCCGGGCAACAGCAACCAGATCGACGCCACTGCCCAAATCAACGGTATTAAATCTTTTCTCATAGAAAAGGTCCTGAATCTGGCGGACCATTCCCAGATTGCCGTTATTCAGAACCACCACCTTCAGGGGCAGGCGGTAATAATTGATGGTGGCCAGCTCCTGAATGTTCATCAAGAACCCGCCATCGCCGGAAATGGATACCACCGTGCGTCCCGGGGTTCCGACCTGTGCCCCGATCGCCGCGGGAAGACTGAATCCCATGGTGCCCATCCCGCCGCTCGAGAGGAGACTCCGGGGGGTACGGCATTTCCAGGAACGGATCGTCCAGATCTGGTTTAGCCCGACGTCCGCCACCACCGTGGTGTCAGCGGGCAGGGCATCCTGCATCATGGAGATGAAACGACCGGCGGAACCGCAGCCGCCCTGGGGCAGGTTTTGCTCCTGCATGGCCCGCTCCCGTTCGATCCTTTGCCGCCACTCGGACCGCTCTTTCCTGTCCAGCTGGGGCATGAGTCCGGCCAGGGCCTCCCGGATATCTCCCACGCAAGGCAGGTCAATCTTGATATTCTTGCCGATCGAGGTTGGATCAATATCGATCTGGGCTACCTTGGCCATCGGGGCAAAGTCATCGATGAGGGGGGTGGTGCGTTCGGTGAAGCGCATTCCCACGGCGAGGATAAAATCGGCCTGGTGGATCACGCGGTTGGCCAGTTCCTGTCCATGGGTGCCGATAAATCCGAGGTTTAAGTCCCCCGTCGCGGAAACAGAGTCAATGCCCATCATGGTGGTTACAAAGGGAATCCCCGTCTGTTGCACCAGTATACTCATTTCATCGCAGGCGTTTCCGAGTTTGATCCCGCCACCGATGATGATTACCGGGCGCTCGCTCTGGTTAAGCGCCTGGGCAATCCTTTCCAACTGTTCCGGGTTTTCCAGCCCTTTTGATGGTCCTTTGGTGATTGTCTCTGCCAGGAGAGACTCATCGCCAGGCGCTGCCAATACGTCTTTGGGCAGATCCACCAGAATAGGGCCTGGTCGTCCGGTTTGGGCCAGGTGGAGGGCCTGTCGAATATTACTGGCCAGATTGCGCACGTGGTTTACCTGAAAACTGTGCTTGGTAATGGGCATGGTAATGCCGATAATATCCGTTTCCTGAAAGGCGTCCCGCCCGAGAAGGTCGGTGTTGACCTGGGCCGTCAGGGCGACCATGGGGGTGGAGTCCATGAAGGCCGTGGCAATGCCGGTAACCATATTCGTGGCCCCCGGCCCTGAGGTAGACAGGCAAACCCCTACCTTGCCCGTTACCCGGGCGTAGCCGTCCGCGGCATGGGCCGCGGCCTGTTCGTGACGCATCATGTAATGACGGATTGAACTGTCGATCAAACTGTCATTAATGGGCAGGGTATTGGCGCCGGGATAGCCGAAGATGACCTCTACCCCCTCCTCCTTCAGCACCTGAATCAGTATATCCGCCCCCGTAAGTTTCATCTTTCTTTTCCTCCATAAAAAAAGCCGCTTTCCGGGCGGCTTTAAAATAAAAAAAGCCGCGGTCTTTCGGGGACCGCGGCTTTCGATGTCTGATTATCTGTCAAAGACAACGAGCGGCGGCCCCCACGGCTACGACGAGTACTACAACGTAGCTAAATACTGTAAGGTTGCCGCCGAGATACGTTCCTGAAATCATAAAACCCACAATCCATAAATAAGATGGTTACCGGATAACAGAAGGCAAATCCCCTTGTCAAGGACATTTTTTGTCCTCATTTTTCCCCTTCTCCCGGCAGCGCCCCTTCAATATACGCTTCTGTAATTACCCCCTCCGAACCGGCATTGACCGGCCGGCCGGTCTTGCCGTCCACCTTTACAAAGACAATTCCCTCCGGCACCGGGAAGTTCTCTGTCGGGGTTCCCTGGAGTGCCCGTTCCATAAAGTACAGCCAGATTGGCGCCGCCGCCCGTCCCCCCACTTCCTGATTGCCCAGGGTTTTCTCATCATCGAAGCCAACCCAGACCCCGGCCACCAGCGAGGGAGTGAAACCAATAAACCAGGCATCCCGGACATCATTGGTGGTGCCGGTTTTCCCCGCCACGGGCCTTCCCAGACTCTTTACCCGGCGACCCGTCCCGGTTTCCACCACGTCCTGCATGATATAGGCGGTCTGATAGGCGATCCGGGGATCGATCACCTGCTCGGAAACTACCCTGGCCTCCTCAAAGACATGGCCGGTGCGGTCCACAATCTTCCTGATGAAAAACGGCGACGACCTCTTGCCCTCCGCGGCGAAGACCCCGTAGGCCCGGACCATCTCCTGGAGGGTGACCACAGAACTGCCCAGGGCGAGCGAAAGGTATTTTGCCAGAGGAGAGGTAATCCCCAGATTAGCGGCATAATCAGCGGCGTAATCCACCCCGATTTCTTCAAGGATCTTGACAGTCACTACATTGCGGGAATGGACCAGTCCATTTCGCAAGGTGGTGGGTCCCATAAACTTGTCATCAAAGTTCTTGGGCCGCCAGACCTCATCCCGCCAGGGATCGGTATAGGCCACCGGGGCGTCGATCATGATTGTGGAAGGGGACATGCCCTGATCAAAGGCCGCTGCGTAGATGAACGGTTTAAAGGCCGAGCCGGGCTGGCGCTTCGACTGGGTCGCCCGGTTAAATTCGCTCTTGGTGAAATCCCGTCCGCCCACCATGGAGCGGATCGCGCCGGTCCGGGGATCCATGCACAAGAGGGCGCCCTGGACCAGACCCTTGGGATAGCCGGTCCGCTCCTCCATCTCCGTGAGTCCTCGCTCAAGGGCATCCCTGGCCGCCTTCTGCATATTGATATTGAGCGTGGTGTATACCTCCAGACCCTCCTTGTAGAGCAAGTCGGACCCGTATTTTTCCATCACATAGCGGCGGACATGTTCGATGAAGTAGGGGGCGATCTTGTCCTTGGGCTTCATTGATCTCAATCTCAGCGGGGCGGCTTTGGCCCGCTTGTTTTCCGCCGGGGTAATGTACTTTTCCTCCTCCATTCGGTCCAGGACATAGGCCTGCCGCTCCTTGGCCCGCTCATAACTGCGGTAAGGCGAATAGTTGTTGGGCGCCCGGGGAAGCCCGGCCAGCAGGGCGGCCTCAGGCAGGGTCAGTACGCGGGCGCTCTTTCCAAAATACCCCTGCGCCGCCGCTTCAATCCCGTAGGTTCCGTGTCCCAAAAAGATGTGGTTCAGGTAGAGGTGGAGGATCTCTTCCTTGGAAAGGTAACGGTCAATCTTATAGGCTAAGACCGCCTCCTTGAGCTTCCTGAGATAGGTCCGCTCTGGAGACAGATAGAGGGCCTTGGCTACCTGCTGGGTAATAGTGCTGCCGCCCTGAACGATCTTCCCCGAGGCGATATTTTTGTATACGGCCCGGGTAATGCCCTGGAAATCGAAGCCCTTGTGCTGAAAAAATCGGGAGTCCTCCGCGGCGATAAAGGCCTGAGTCACAACCTTGGGTACCTCGGCAATATTTATCAGTTTGCGGTCTTCCAGGTAAAATTCGTCGATCAGTTCATTGTTGTCGGCATATACCCTGGTAGATATGCTGGGGCGGTAATCCTTGAGGGAGGAGACGGATGGCAGGTCCAGATGGAGGACATAATAAAAAAGACTGCTCCCGGCCACGGCGGTGACAACCGCCAGCGACAGCAAAACGATAAATACAACCTTGATAACCCAGAGGATTTTCCTTTTTTTTCTTGCTGAATAAGGCATGTGTTCTAACCTTCGTTCTCCGCCTCTTGTTGCAGTTTCTCTTTCCGGGCATACTTCGCCAGATAAATGCTTATCTCATAGAGGACCATCAGGGGAACAGCCATCATCACCTGGCTCACCACATCAGGTGGGGTCAGGATAGCCGCGATAATGAAAATGAGCAAGATCGCATATCTTCGGTGCCGGGAAAGAAAGGAAGCGTCCACAAGGCCTATCTTGGCCAGGAAAAAGATAAAAACAGGCAGTTCAAAGGACAGACCAAAGAGGAAGATTAATTGCAAAGAAAGAGACAGATATTCCTTCATGGTAAACATGGGTTTGAGGAATTCCGAAGTGAAAGCGAGGAAGAACTCGAAGGCGAGCGGGATCACAAAGAAGTAACAGAAAAGGGCTCCCAAAAGGAAAAGCAGCGTGGCGAAAATAACAAAGGGGACCACATGTTTCTTTTCATGATCGTAAAGCCCCGGGGAGATAAATTTCCACACCTGCAGGAAAATGTAAGGGCTCGAGATAAACAGGCCAAAATAAAAGGATATCTTGAGGTAGGTAACGAACGCCTCCGCCGGAGCAATAAAGATCAGATGCGCTCCCGCAGGGAGGACCTTGACCAGGGGACGGGTAATGATGGCAAAGAGCTGCTCCTTCAGGCCGTAACAGATAAGGAACCCGGCTCCCAGGGCGATGATCGCCCTGATCAATCTCGTTTTCAGTTCTTCCAGATGCGCGATAAGGGGCAACTTTTCGTCGTCAGGCTTGTCCATAATGGTAAAATCAGTCCGTGATGTTTTGAAAATACTCGGAATATTCAGGAATGAGTATCTTTATTGGATTCCGAGTGTGACGACTCGGCGGCGACGGCAGGCGGGCTGGACGGCGATTGTTCATTTTCTCCGTTATCCTTTTCGTAGGGAGATAACCCTTGGCTATCTTCCGCTTTGAGCGTGTCATCAACAGTGCTTTTGACGTCGTCCGCCGCCTTCTTAAACTCCGTCAGGCCCCTTCCCAGGGACTTGGCCAGATCCGGCAGTTTCTTGGGTCCCACTACCAAGAGGGCAATAATGGCAATTACGATCAACTCCGGCATACCTATTCCAAACACAGCCAAACCCCTCCCGATTATTTTGACTGACTATAACTACTCAGTAAGACATTTGTCAA
>JAXMLI010000303.1:0-7726 GCA_034368785.1 Smithellaceae bacterium
GCAATATTTGTGTCCAGCGATCAGTTTGCCAAAGAGGGGAGAAAAACCGCCCTGCCCATAATTTTGTCGCGCACCCTCCAGACAATAAGCGCTACCGGCTTTCGTAGCCCCAGTCTTTTTGCCACTGCTTCATCTGGGCAATCTCCTGGCTTTGCGCGCTGATGATCGCCTTGGTGAGGGTTTTGACCTCCGGACGCTTCGCGTTTGTCTCCCCGGGCTTTGCCATATCGATGGCCGAGCGGTGATGCTCGATCATGAGCGATAGAAACAGCTTATCGAATTCATCGCCGGTCTTGCCCTTGAGTTTTTCCGTCATGGTCGCCATATCACGCATCATGCCCATTGCGCTATGGTCCGTCGGCTTCTCACTGCCGCCGGCCGGGTGACCAAAGGATGTTTGCCAGGACTTCATCTCGTTTATTTCCTTGGTCTGCACGGCCACAATATCCTTGGCCATATCTTTCAGCTCCTGATGCCGGGCATTTGTCATCGCCAGCTTGGCCATATCCACCGCGCCCCGGTGATGCTCGATCATCCCGGCGATAAACGTGCGGTCGTAGTCTTCGCCTTTGAGTGCGGCATATTGCTTGTAGAGGGTTGATTCGTTCCGGGCCTCTTCTGAGGTGGAATGCCCCATATCCCCGCGGCCAGCCATGTCGTTCTTACCCTGGTTGAGCACATATAAGCCGATGCCCGCAATTACGGCAAGGGCGACTATCGTCACGATGATTGTCTTCGTCCTGGTCTTCATCTCATTCTCTCCTTCTGTTGCTGCGTTAAAAACCCCGGCTTCCCCCTATGGTCGTTTCGACCGCAGGGTGAAATCCCGTTTATTAAAACGGCGCGCTCTCGCAATCCCGGCGCAAAATCAGTTCCGCCGGACTGTTTCCTGAAGGCCCGGGGGAAAATATCGGGCGATCATCTCATCCAGTTTGTCTTCAAGAATGTCATCTTCGGCCCCGCTTATTTCCTCGTAAAGCGAACCGGCCATGTCGGCAAAGGCCTCTGTCAGCATCGGATCGAAGAAGCTCCCCTTGCCTTCCAGCAGGATATGCAGTGCTTCCTCCAGCGCATACGGTTCCTTGTAGGGGCGCCGCGAGGTCAGGGCGTCGAAAACATCGGCCAGGGCGAAGATCCTGGCCTTGATCGGAATATCCTGTCCCTTGAGACCGGCCTCATAACCACTGCCGTCGAATTTCTCATGATGATATCGGACAACATCAGCGGCATCCTTCAGCCAGTTATAATGATCAATGATGTCAATGCCGTGATGTACATGGGTTTTCATGACCTCCCTTTCCTCCGCCGTGAGTTTTCCAGGCTTGAGGAGGATACGGTCGCTGATCGCGATCTTTCCCACGTCATGGAGGAATGAGCCCTTTATGAGTCCGGCAATACATTCCCTCTTCAGACCGACAGCCGCCGCCAGGCGGATAGCATAGATCGTGACGCGGTAATTGTGGGTGTTTGTTTCACTGTCCCGCTTGGCGATAGCGCCGCCCAGGACCTTGAGCATCCCGATATTGGCTTGCGAGAGATCTCTGGCAACTCTGATCAGGCCTCTATTCAGAGACAGAACAATCGGATAAATCGACAGGGCCGTGAAGAAGATAATCACCACAACCTGCAGGAGGGAGAGAAAGATGCGGTTTTTGATCCCTGCCATCGTCCGGGAATCCGCTTTATAGACCCCTTCAAAATATCCTTCGGTCTCTTGGCCGGTGGTCTTCAGGGGCACCTGAACCATCACGAAGATCTGAAGGCCGCGGCCGTAGAACTTCCGGAAGTGGAAGGCGTCTTCCATAATCATGTCGCGGCGGTGCCTGCTGATCTCTTTTTCCATCGGACGGGCGTCCGGGTGGTTCTCTTCGACGATCGGTTCCCGGTTGCGGTTATATATCCTGACATCGATGAAATGTCCATCCTGGATATGCTTCCGGCTTTCCTCCTTGAGGCGTTCGAGATGGGAAGCATCGGGACTTTTGAGAAAATTCTCATGATCCCGCTCGAAAGCGCGGGATTCCTCCAGGGCCAGCGCGACAACATGGGCATCGAGCTTCCTCATCTCCAGGTAGAAGACTACCGAGCCGATGAGGAGGGACAAGAGAATCCAGGCCCAGAGCAACCTCATGATCAGCTTTCTGTGAACAGGATGGTTCATCTCGTTCCTGACGGCAAATGTCCTTGTCATCTCTTACCGATTTTTTCGGGTGTCGTGAATCACTTTTGTAACCCCGCTCAGGCCTTATCCTTTTTGGCGATAATCATTTTTACCATTTTCATCGGTCCAAGATGTTCAATGCTCTCTATGATTAATCCCGCCTTCCTTACATTTTCTAAAGTGCGGCGGTTGATGTTCGCGCCCATAAGGCGAACAACCAGGGGATTCAGGCGATCCATAATCCAGCCCATTATCGGCCGGTCGATGCGGACATGTTCCAGGAGGAGGATCCGGCCGGAGGGCTTGACGACGCGCCGCAACTCTCTCAACCCCTGGACCGGGTCCGGCACGGAGCAAAATACAAAGGTCGCGGCAACTGTATCGAAGGAATTATCGGGGAAATTAAGACTCTGAACATCCCCTTCGCTCAGATCAAAGGACAAGCCAAGTTCTGAGGCCTTTTTTCGGGCCATCGCCAGCATTCTGTCCGCGATATCAATACCGGCGACACCGGCCCCCGGCCGGTAGTGGGGGAAGTTTTTCCCCGTACCTACGCCGATTTCCAGAATTTTTCCTCTCGCTTTGGCCAGCAGCCTTTTTCGCCAGGGGTTAAATATAATCTCGGGGATTGCCTCAAGGAAATTATAGATGGGCGCGATACGATTGTAGCGGGCCTTTGTTAATTTTGTCGAAACATCTCTGATTTGATGGTTGTCTTGAGTTGTCATTGCTTGCGGGATGCCTCCGATCAGTTTTACGCACTGTTGCTTTTCTATCTACAATAGTCTGTCCACCCTTTCAATCGGAAACAGGCAATATCGAGTTCCCGCACGAAACTTGCGGTCGTGAGGTTTATTGCAATTGAATCGTGGTAACGCAGGTCTTGCTGTCCGGGAATGTTTCAATCACCCCCTTGCCGGTTAGATTACCACCCTGAATGCTCAGCATGATCCGGCGGTTCCTCGGAAGCCAGAGTTCAAAAAAACCGTTCGGCAAAGTGGCAATCGTTTCATCGACCAGGACATTCCCCTCCTGGTCAAGGGCCTTCACGTAAAACCTCTGCTGGGCCAACTCCCCCTGACAGGAGGAGATATAATGCGTAATTCAAGTATGGGTTTCCTTTATGTAGGGGGCCAAAGCGACGACCATCTTCTCCTTGGGAAGAGGGATATTTATCACCTTTCCCCCGGGGAATTGGAAGACCACCTCCCGGGAATTTACATAGCTCTTGATCTCCTTCGTTGACCACTTCCATTGGTTCGCGATGGCCAGGGCCTGGACTGCCCCGACTCTCTCTATCAGGGCTTCATCCGACTTCCCCTCGCCTTGCAGGGCATAGCCTGGCAAGGCAGAGATAACCACCCACAAAATGATCAACGATTTAATGAGAAATGTCATTTGTCTTGCTACCCCCTTTTGTTTCTTGCGGAATAAAAACCCCCGGGGGCCTGCCCCGGGGGTGGGTTTAAATACAGCAATAATTTATAGTCCGCTCAACGGGTGGCTCCCGAAAACATCCAGGTAGATGTTATCGAGTGGATTCCTGGCCCAGACCTTTTCCCACGATTTATCGGGGGCAGATGTATAGATGTTCTCTGCCCGGATGGATTCAGTTCTATTATTGATATCCCCTTCGATTTTGACCTGTTGGTTTATGAATCGAGCCAGGACGGCCCTGTCCACATTTTGAATTAAAAAATGTTTCCCTTTCGCTGCACCATCAAGGAGCACAAAGGTGGTTTCCGAGGCAACCACATGGGCAGGGATGTGGACGTCCTGTCCCATGGGAGAGGCCTTCCCCATCATCAGACTGTTATATCCCTGGATGGTGCCGGTCATGTTCGAGGCGCCGGCAAAAACCGGTGTTAGTAAAAAAATGCCGCCATAATCGCTGGTACAAATATTTTTTTCATTTTCTACTCCTTTCTTTTTTGTTGTTTGTTCTGGTTTAGTTTGATTTAGACCTCGCAAAAGGCCCATCCGTTGCCGCATCATCTTTCATCGTCAGTTCAATTTATGGTCAAAAACTACGCGCCTCCCTTTCCCTATTATTCATATCACTAGCAACGACTATGCCGGCGGGAAAAACAAGGATGTCCCACCAAATAACTATCGGTAATTATAGCTGATTAATGTTTACTGAAGATTATCTTGTCGGTGCCTGATAATCACATGGTGCGAGATATTCCCCCATCATCCGGATGATCATCCGGGCTAGTGAGAATTTTTTTCGCGCTTGGCGGGATGGGATAAGGAGGATAGTTATAGCCGTCACAGTCCCGACGGCGGGATATTCAGCCGGTACTCTTTCATCTTGTTTTGCAGGGTGCGGCGGTTGATGCCGAGGATTTCCGCGGTCCTCGTGCGGTTGCCCCTGGCATCTTCCAGGGTTTTGATGATCAGCGCCCGCTCCATTTCGGAAAGGCTGATTCCGGGGGAAAAGTTAAAAAGGTCGCCCTCCGGGACTTGTGATAAGGTGTTGATATGGGGCGGCAAATCGGCGGGAAGGATAACGTCCTCCCTGGCCATGATTACCGCCCGTTCGATGCAGTTTTCCAGCTCCCGGACATTTCCCGGCCAGTCGTGGCGAACGAGCATATCCAGGGCCTTGCCCGAAATGCCTTTCAGGGATTTCCGGTTCTTCTCCTGGTAGCGGGACAAAAAATGCTCTGCCAGGGGCAGGATATCCTCTTTCCGTTCCCTGAGCGGCGGCAAAACAATGGGAATCACACTCAGACGGTAAAAAAGATCTTCCCGGAAACGCCCTTCTTTGACCTCTCTTTCGAGGTCTCTGTTTGTGGCCGCAATGATCCGGATATCGACCTTCAAGGTGCGGGCGCTCCCCAGGGGCTCGAACTCCTTTTCATGGAGGACCCGCAGAAGTTTCACCTGGATGGCGGGGCTCATCTCCCCTACTTCGTCGAGGAAGATGGTTCCCCGATGGGCCAGCTGGAACCTCCCCTCCCGGCGGGAAACGGCGCCGGTAAAGGCGCCCTTTTCATGTCCGAAGAGTTCACTTTCAAGGAGCGTTTCCGGCAGGGCGGCGCAGGCAACCTTGACAAACGGTCCTGCGGCGCGGAAACTGTTGTGGTGAATGGCATTGGCCACAACCTCCTTGCCTGTCCCGCTTTCCCCCAGAATCAGCACCGTGGCGTCCGTGGGCGCCACCATGGAAAGGGTGTCCAGGAGGCCCTTCATGCTCCGGCCCCGGCCGATGATCCGGGAAAAATTGAAACGGTCTCCCAGGCGCTCTTTAAGGGCCAGATTCTCTTCGCGGAGATGGTAATGCTCCAGCGCCTTTTCGATCAGGATCTTCAATTCCTCAATATCCAGCGGTTTTTTGAGGTAATCAAAGGCCCCGGCCTTGAGCGCCTCCACCGCCGTCTTGACCGAGGCATAGGCCGTCATGATCAGGACGGGCAGCAGGGGGCTTATTTTCCTGATCTCGGTCAGGGCCTCGATCCCGCCCATCTCGGCCATACGGATGTCGAGGAGGATGATATCAAAGACCTCGCTTTCCACGGCCCGGACGGCCTCCCGGCCGTCCGCCGCCTCTGCCACTTCATATCCCTCTTCCCTCAAAACGGCTCGCAGCATGATCCGATGGCTTTCTTCATCATCCACTACGAGAATTCTAGGTTTTTCATTCATGTCCGCTCCTTGTCCGGTCCGGTCTGGAAAGATCCGCAGCCGCTTTCCCCTGGTGGCAGACATATCCGGAAGGTCGTCCCTTTCCCTGGTACGCTCTCGACCATGATGTCCCCCCCGTGGCCTTCCACGATCTGGTGGGCTATTGCCAACCCCAGGCCCGTTCCCTTCTTCTTGCGGCTGAAGAAGGGTTCGAACACCTTTGCGAGGTCGTCTGCCGGGATACCGCTTCCCGTGTCGGCAACGCTCAGCTCGACCGCCGCCGGCGAGCCCTGTTGCCGCAGGCCGATGTGAATCTTCCCCCCTCCCTCCATGGATTCAACGGCATTGAGCAGGATATTGATAATAACCCGGGATAACTGATCGCGATCCACCGTCACCGGGGGCAGCCCCGCCTCGTAATCCCTTGTCACCTCTATCTTCCGGGCAGCGATCTCGCGCGTCAGGAGCGCAAAGGCCTCCTCAACAATATTTTCCAGCGGTTGGGCCTCCCGGCATGGCTCCTTCAGCCCCGCAAAGTCCAGAAGATCCGTCACCACCTGGTTCAGGCGGTCAACTTCCTTGACCATGATGGAGGCGTATCCTTCTTCCTCTTCCTGGTCCTTGAACCTCTTCTGGAAATACTGGGCAAATCCCCTGATGGAACTTAAGGGGTTGCGGATCTCATGGGCCACGCCGGCCGCCAGCCGGCCAAGAGAGGCCAGGCGTTCGCTGCGGTTCGCCTTTTCCCGCAGGTCGCGGATCTCCCGCAGGTCTTTTATCAGCAACACCGACCCTATTTCCAGTCCTATCTCGTCCGTGAGGGGCGCCACGCTGAAGCGGAGGGGAATCCTGTCGCCCGGCAACCGCCGGATCTCCATCTCCCGGTCACGCACAGGCATCCGGTCTCCGGCAAAACGGAGCATTTCTCCCACTTCGTTGCCCAGGACATCGGTGATTTTCCGCCCTTCCAGGGCCTCCCGCCCGGCGCCGATTATTTCACCCGCCTGCCTGTTCAGGGTAACGATCTTGCCCTCGAGGTCCACGGATAACAAGCCGTCGGCCATGCTTTCCACCACATTTTCCGTATAGGTCTTCATCCGGTCCAGGGTGCGGTCCACGAGATAGTAATTTTGAACGATAAAGATGAAGTACAGCGCCCCCGTTCCAAGCGCCACCAGGATCGCCCCCATCAGGATGGTATGGTGCAGGTCCTCTTTGCGGGCGGTCTCGAAGGTTGCCAGACGCAGGCTCAGGGCGATCATTTTATCCTCGGCCCACCGTTGCAACGGCCCTTCTTTTAATACCGGTTTCAGATTCGGCGTGCGTTGCAATGAGGGAGGGGCCTGGTAGGAAAAGGGCCAGAAATGCGTAATAACCTCGAAAACCCGCGTCTCGTCCGGCTGCTGCCGGTAGCGCGTGATTATCCCCCGCTCTTTCAACAGGAGCTGAAGGGACTGGATCCCCTTGATCGTTCCCGTCCCCTGATCCGCCTGGTTACTGGTTGCGACAATATTGCCCTCTTTATCGAAAATGGTGATGGCGGCCACTTCCGGTTCATGGGAGACCTCCTCCAGCAGTTTTTGAAGACGGTGCGGGACAGGCGGGGTGGAGGCAAAGTCGGCGCGGACCCCTGCCTCAACCGCGCGGATGATTACCTGACCTTCCCGGAGGAGGAAATCTTCCATCCTGTCCCTCTCGCGGCCCATGTTCCGATAGGTGGAAACGGCGATGACCGCCAGGAGGGTGATCACGGCAGCCACAATGGACCAGGCGGGCAGATAGAGGGTTCTGTAACTTTTACCCTTCTTCATTTTTGACGAGGTCGCCTTTCCTGAGAGTAATTAGTCCAGCCGCTTCCGGAAACGCCCTACCGCCCCGGTGAAGACGACGAGGCCCAGGAGGGCGAGGGCCACGTATTGGGGCCAGAGGACATCG
>JAXMLI010000304.1:0-7205 GCA_034368785.1 Smithellaceae bacterium
CTCCACCAGATGGATAATCGCCCCGGTCCGTCTCATCCCCCAATCGGCCAGGGCGGACGAATTGGCGTGATGGAGGGGATTGACCAGGAGCAGGTCCAGGGCATCGTCTTTCCCCAGGTGAAAATAACCCTCAAAGGTGAGGCGGTTGGCCAGGTAGTTCCGGTGAGACAGGCTGACCCCTTTGGGAAAACCGGTCGTGCCTGAGGTAAAGATGATCATTTTTTCTTCGTCCAGGGCAGGGAGGCGTGAAATATCCCCCTCCCCCGCCTCATGGTTATCAAGGTCCCAGACCCCAAACAGGAGCAAGTCCGGGTGATCCTGCTTCAGGGAGGCCGCGTATTTTTCCAGGCCCCGGTCATAGAGAAAAAGCCTGGCGCCGGTGAGGGAGATCTTGGCGCTGATCCGCTCCCGATCATCCGCCTGCCAGTTGATGGTAACCGGTACGCAACCGGTCATGATCCCGGCCAGCCGGAACAAGAGGTCATAGGGATTGTTGCCGGAAAAGCCGTGCATTACCCGGTCCCCCCTTTGCAGGCCCATCTCCCGGTAAAGACCCGCGGCCGCCAGCGACAGCCGCCAGAACTCTCCTCTGGTAAAGACGCGCCTGCCCAACCGTCCGTCTCCCAGCGACCAGTAGTAGAGGAACGGCGCCCCGGAGTCCGCAAAGGCGCTGGTTAATTCCTCTTTAATATCGGTGAAAGGGATCAGGGAAGAAATCGGCATTCTATTCGACAGGTCGTAAAGATCCATGATGACTTTATTCCTTTAACGGGTGATCATTTTATTCGGCAACCACAGGGTCAGCTCCGGCCAGATGGAGCAGATAACTATCCCCAGAAAGAGGATTAGCACAAAAGGGGCGGAGCCGGCAAGCACCCGTGTCAGGGGCACATCGGGGGCAATCCCCTGGACGACGTAGAGATTCAGACCCACGGGCGGGGTTATCAATCCCACCTCCATGTTGATGGTCATGATCACGCCGAACCAGATGGGATCGAAGCCGTACTTGATAAGAACAGGGTACAGGATC
This sequence comes from Smithellaceae bacterium, assembly GCA_034368785.1. Classification (GTDB taxonomy): domain Bacteria; phylum Desulfobacterota; class Syntrophia; order Syntrophales; family CAMTWB01; genus CAMTWB01. The sequence goes on from JAXMLI010000304.1 coordinate 1,031, forward strand.
GGCGCCAGGATCAGGATAATGGCCACCGGCGGCATGAAGCATCCCAGGATCAGGAGAAAGAAGTTGATCATGATCATGAGCGTCCACTTGGAAAGGCCGGCGTCAACAATGGCATTGATGATGGACTGGGTAATGTAGAGCTTGGTCAGGACAGCGCCGAAGAGGAAAGAGGCAGCGATGATCACAAGGATCATCGTGCTTTCCTTAATGGTCATGCGCATGATCTTGAGATAGTCACTGGAGCGGAGTTTATAGATGACCATGACCAGAAAGAGGGCCGTTACCGATCCCACACCCGCCGCCTCGCTGGGGGTGGCCCAGCCGCCGTAGAGGGCGCTCATGATAATGATGATCAGGAAAATGAACGGGGCAACCCTGCTGATGGCGGAGAACCTTTCTTTCCAGGAATAGGTCACCGCATCGAAAAATTCCGCCCCGATGGTACCCTTCGCTGCCCGATCCCCCCCTTGCCGGGTCATCTTTCTTCTGGCCCACTGGGAATACAAAACCACCCAGATGCACATCATGATCGTAATGAGAATGCCGGGAATGACCCCGGCCAGGAAAAGCTTGCCGATCGATGTCTGGGTGGCGATGCCGTAGATGATCATGGTGACGGAGGGCGGAATCAGAATGCCCAGGGTTCCGCCGGCCACGATGCAGCCCGTGGCCAGGGAATCAGGGTACCCCCGCTTGCGCATCTCCGGGATGCCCATGGTGCCGATGGCGGCGGCTGTGGCCGGGCTCGAGCCGCAAAGCGCGGAAAAGATGGCGCAGGAAACGATGTTGCTGATGGCCAGCCCCCCGGGGAGACGGTGGAGCCACCGGTGCAGGCCTTCGTAGAGGTCGCCGCCCGTCTTGGTCGCCGCGATAATGCTGCCCATAAGAATGAAGAGGGGAATGGCCAGGAGGCCAAAGTCGTTCAATCCATCGAACATTATATTCGCGATCATATCAAACTGATATGAATCCATGAAAAGCACGATAAAAAGCAGCGAGGGAACACCCAGGGCAAAGGCAATGGGCATGCCGCTTAACAGAAAGACGAGGGAAACAAGGCCGACGATAATCCCCAGGGTGTTAGGATCCATTGCTTTTCCCTCCTCTTATCAATCCCGTGATGAGATTAAGATATTGCAGCGACAAAAGGGTCATCCCCAAAGGGAGGAAAAGGTAAGGAATTGCCAATGGCGGACCCCATAGGGATTCCGACCGCCAGCCCTTGGAAGCGGCCTCCCACCACATTTCCCAGCCTTTCCAGGCCACAAGCAGACAGAAGGCAAGCGATATTATTGAGGTAATCAGCGAGAGCTTCTTGTTAAATCCCTTCGGGAGCAGGCGGGTTATCATGTCTATATTGATATGGGCGCCATCTTTGAGACCATAGGCCGCCCCCAGATAAGTGGCCATGATGATGAGGTAAACGGAAAACTCGATTTCCCAGATGGTGGGAACGTTGAGGATATAGCGGACAATAACCTGATAGGTGAGGACGAAGGCGGAAAGCACGATAGCCAGGCTGCTGACATAATACAAACCCTTATTGAGGCTTTCGATCTTCTGCATCAGCCCAAAAAGAAAATTTTTAACCATAAGGACTCCTTTATCAGCTTACCAGGGGTCGGGGGTCAGGGGTCAGAAACGTAGGGTGCGTTAGGCGGCTTTTTGCCGTAACGCACCGGATAATTTGGTGCGTTACGCTCCGCTAACGCACCCTACGACTCCTGACTCCTGTCTCCTGAATTCTGACTCCTCCAGTCGTTGCGGTTATTTTACCTCCAGGGCCTTTTCGAGCAGTTCCTTCCCGCCTTTTACCCTGTCCGTGTAATCCTTCCAGGCGGTCCTTTTGGCTACTTCGGTCCAGATCTTCAGATCATCAAGGGTCATGTCATAGACAATGACGCCCTTGTACTTGAAGAGATCCGTCACCTCGGTATCGTCCTTAATGGCTTCTTCGAGGGCAAATTTCTCCAGCTCCTTGCCAACTTCGGTCACGATCCGCTGCTGTTCGGGCGAAAGTTTTCTCCAGGTGATCATGCTCATCACCAGGGGTTCCAGCATGAACCAGGTAGTGGTGATCCGGGGGGAGGTGTAATACTTGACCTGCTCGTACAGACGGAAAGATTCAAAGGAAGAGGAGGAGGTCATCGCGGCATCGAGTACCCCGGTCTGCAGGGCAAAATAGATATCGCTGGATGGCATGCTGGAAATACTCGCGCCGGCGCCGTCATAGAGCATCTTTTCAAACATCTTTCCCGCGGCCCGGATTTTCACTCCCTTAAAATCCTCCGGCCTGATCAGGGGTTTGTTCTTGCCGGCCATGCCGCCGCCGCACCAGGCCCAGGTGATGATCTTCATGCCGTTGTCTTCGCAGAGTTTTTCTATATCCTTCCCGATGGGGGCATCCTTCCAGCGCATGGCCTGTTGATGATCCTTCACCAGGCAAGGCATGAGGGTAATGTCCAGTTGGGGGATCTTTCCTCCCGCGTAATCGAGAGGAAAGACAGACATATCAAGGGCGCCTTTGAGCATCGCGTCGTACTGCGGCACCGGCTTGAAAAGGGCGGAGGCGGGATAGATCTCGAATTTCAGGGCGCCGCCGGTCCTTTCCCCCACCTGTTTCGCAAAAATGCGGGCCAGTCGATCCCGGAAGTCGCCCTTGTCGATGGTTCCTCCCGGCCACTGATGGGAGATTTTAATCGTCATTGGGGGACCGACAGGTTTGACCTGGGCATGGGCGTGAGACCAGACAAGGAAGATCACTGACAAAGCCACCACCATTAAACTCATTTTCTGCCTGTTCATTTTGCTTCCCTCCTTTTGATTGTTTTGGGTCAGGATCAATGGCTTCGTTCACCATGAACAAGGCCATTAATTTGTGGACCGGGACAGTGCGATGAGTGCGGTGAATATCGACTGCCGAAGAAAGCCTGAAGTAAGAGCAGGGAGCAAGAGGAGGAAGTCGCGCCGGTGGTGAAGTAATCCCGCAGGAGGACAATGAGAAGTTTAGCAGGGTGTTTCGCGTTTTTATATACTCTGACGGCGGCTTTCGCACTTTTTACGAAGCTGTCGACTAATCGTCTTTGTATATTTTGTCAACTGTTATTTATACAATCAAAGATTATTTTTTGCATTGCAATTGAACAATGTATTATTGTAGCATTCCGAGCCAATTGCAGAACTCCAGCGGACGCGACGGAGCGCGTCCCTCCCTCCCGGCTGCAAAACATGCCGTTTCCCGCGCCTTTCGGAGGGCCACGCTCCTCGGAGGGCCACGCTCCGTCGTGGCCGTCTTTGCCGGGAGTTTTGCAATTGGCTCTTCCGAATGTATAATCAGCAATCATCTGAACTCTGGAGGTCATCATGAAGAACGCGGCGACTAATTCACGGCGCTCGGAACAATTGCGGGAAATCATCGAGGAACGCATCGCCACGGGTCTTTATTTGCCGGGGATGCGCCTTGATGAAACAGAAATGGCCACGGAATTCGGGGTATCGCGTACGCCGATCCGGGAGGCGCTTATTCAGCTTTCCTCCGCCGGGCTGCTGGAGATGCGACCGCGGCGCGGAGCGATTATTGCGGCCATCAGTCCGCAACGGCTTTACGAGATGTTCGAGGTAATGGCCGAGCTCGAGGCCATGTGTGTGCGGCTGGCCGTCCGCCGCATGACCGATGCCGAAATTCAGGCGCTGCTGGAAGCCCATCGCGCCTGCGGGCAGAGTCAGCCGATGAAATATCCCGATGATTATTACCGGAAAAACGAGCAGTTTCACCTTGCCATCTATTTGGCGAGTCACAACGGATTCCTGATCGAGCAGGCCACGGCATTGCACCGACGGTTGAGTCCTTATCGTCGTCTTCAACTCCGGGTGCGGGATCGGCTGCAGGCGTCCTTTTCCGAACATTCAGCCATTGTCGAGGCGATCATCGTCGGTGATGGCGATCTGGCCGCCGAGCGGCTCCGAAAACACATCATCATCCAGGGTGAGCGTTTTGCCGATCTGATTGCATCTCTCTCCATGCTGGGAATTGCGGAGGAAACCCTTAATCAGGAGAGGCAACGGTAACAGCTCAGGTTGTTTAGGCTGTAAGCTGAAGTAAGAAAATAGGTCAGGCGTCCCGCCTGACCGGCCAAGCAGATAGCAGATAGAGGAACCATTAATCATCGAATGTCAGGCGAGACGCCTGACCTATGATAAATGGTCTCACCTGAAGCGTTTCTTTAGCTGGTTCAATCTTGCAGATTGAACCAAAGCATTAATCGCCAACCGTGAACCGTGAACCAGATAACCTGAGTAGTTGCCCTATTTCTTCAGTACCGCGATAACATCCGCCGCGTTGCCGGTGACCACGGGCTGTTGCTCTACGCCGGTGAGCCGCCGGGCCATGTAGGGCACATGTTCTTTCAGGAAGACATCCATCTCGCCCACGGTGATCCGGCCGTCCCGGTCCCCATCGGCCTCCCCCTGGAGCCCTTTGAGGAAAAAATAGGTGAACAGGGAGTGCCGCTTCTCGCGGTACCAGGTGGACACCTGATCCACGGCGGCGCTGGTGATCAAGACGGCATTGGCCGGCCCCTGAAATTCCTTCTTCACCTTTACCAGGGCCGGGCTGATGTCTTTAAACAGGAGTCCCTTTTCGGAATTGCCCGAGAAACAGGCATCGAGGACCACGGTCATCCTCTTGGCCGGGATTTTCGCGAGATTGTCGTAAAAGGTCTGGAGGCGATAGCCGTTTGATTTCAGGTCCCGGGGATTGGCGTCCACGGGCACGAAGTAGGCCTCGTTCGTCTCTAGGTCGGGCGCCCCGTGCCCCACATAATAGACGAAAACACTGGATACCTTCTCCTTTACGAAGCGGAACAATCGCCCCCGGTGGTCCCGTTCGCCGCCGAAGAACTCGTTGAATTTGCTCAAGGTCGCATCCTCGGCATAGAGGATATTGGCGGGATCGTAGCCCATCGTCCGGATCAGGTACTCCCTCATCACCTGCGCGTCCCGGTTGGCGAAGTCCACGTTCGGCGAACCGGAGGCGGCATAGTTGCGGTTGCCGATGATCACGGCCACGTCGAATCTGCCAGCCTTCTGCCCCTCGGGGATGTTCATGTCCACATCCACGCTCAAGCCTCCGGCCAGTTGAATCTCGCCTGGCCGCGGGGCCTCCTCGCCCTTCACGACGACCTCTTCGATTTTCTTCTGCGGGGCGTTCATGACGAGCGCGAGCGCCTTTTCGGTCTGGAACCGAGGACGCGCCTCGCCGAGCGTGACGGCAATCGGAATTTTTTCCCCGTTGCCGATACGGTTGTTCGTATAGAACAGGAACTTGAAATCCTGGAACTTCCCCGAGGGGAGGCCTCCCAGCGCAAAATGCGTCCGGCTGTCGCCGGCGAGAAAGACATTCGGCCCGAGCTTCACCTCGGCAAAGACGTCTCTCGCATCGCCCTGCCCGATATTCTGCACCCGCACCGTCAGCTCCACGATCTCCATCGGCTCCACGCGCCCGTTGCCGTTCTGGTCGTTCACCCCCATATCGGCCACGACCAGCTCCGGCGGGGCAAAGGCCCTCGTCTGGAAAGAGACCCGGAGCGGGTGGGGATCGAAGCCGTTCGCCTCATGGATGTCCAACGTCAGGCTGACGCCGGAGGTCGGCAGATCTTCCGCAGCCGTCAGGGGGATTTCCTTTTTCACCGTACTGCCGGCCGGGACCGTCCCCAAGAGGACCTTTCGCTCAAAGGCGAGGCCTTTTATCCCAGGCTGGATATTCAGTTCCGCCTGGCAGTCGAAGGCGTCCCCCTGGCCCCGGTTCTGGATTGTAACGATGATCTTCCCCGTCTCCCCGGCATCGAGGATGTTATTCCCCGAAGGCTCGCTGAATTGCACCGCCGCCGTCAGATTGGGCGGCAGCGGGGAAACGGTGACCCTTAAGCGGCCCTGCTCGGCCCGGGCGGTTGTCGCCAGCAGCAGGATAACCGCCAAAGTGATCGTCCTCTTGATGTCCATAATCCCCCTCCCAAAATATTTTGCCGCCCTGTGTCCGTAGCCGTAGCTGTAGTAGTAACCGTAGGGTGCGTTAGCGCAGCGTAACGCACCGGTCTTTGGTGGTTGCGCGTTTTGCCGGTTCAAGCTTGCAGCTTGTAGGGTGCGTTAGCGCAGCGTAACGCACCAGCCACCGCCC
>JAXMLI010000305.1:0-16566 GCA_034368785.1 Smithellaceae bacterium
AGGAGATCTGACGTCTTGGACGATGACACTATGGCATTGGGTTTCTTTCCCGAGTTAACAGGCCAATCGATGAAGCCATTCAGGAAATGGCAGGGATAGATTAATGGGACTGTTTCGTACTCGGGGGTTTGTCTGAGGTGCTCCCGTGCTCTGAAGTCGACAACCCGTCCCGTAGAAACACTAATGTCCAGTTCGCTGAGAGACGATGTAAAGTATTCTATTCTTCCCGCCTGACTTCCGTAAGCATCATCGACCGCCAGATGAACATACATATCTCGATCACCAGGGTGAACAACCCGACTATATGGAACGGATAGGGAACGTGTTTTATCGAATTCAAGGCAATCGGACATGGATATTGTAATAGCCTTAGGCTTCTGAGGCTCTCGGACAGCATGATAGATGATGTTCTCCTGCAAAACCTCGTCATCACCAAATGCCTTCCTGCGTGATCCGAAAAGGTGAATGCGTTTGAGGCTCATATTGCGTAAGAAGGCGACGCGAAATTTTCTAAAATAAGGGCCATTGCAAAAGCTGCGAGGTGTTATCGCGACCATCTGCCCTCCGGATTCCAACAGCCAGATTGAAAGCCAAACGAAAACGGCATAAAGGTTTGCTACCTCTATGTCCGCCGCATAGAGCATTCTACTTATGGGAGTCTGGCTATTGATTTTCTTGTAGGGTGGGTTTAGAATTACATGGGTAAATCGCCCGCCAGGCACGGCAAAAAGAGAATCTCTTGTTTCTGCCAAGGCAGCTGAGACAAAATCTTCATCCTTAATAGTCCCATGAAATGCGATGCCATCGGACAGGCAGAGCGATTGGTACCGCTTCATGGTCTCCTCCAGATAAGGCAGGATTGCGTTATCTGTTTCGTAGGCGACAACCTCAATGGAAAGAGGGCGATTCTTTCCCGAAAGGATAGTTTCCACACACGCAGCAAAAAGCACTCCCGCCCCGGCGCCGGGGTCCAAAATCCTCACTGCCTGCAAGTCGGTTTCAAACATGGCCGACATAAATTGAGCTATCGCGGCGGGTGTCAGAAACTGACCGATCTGAGAACGATCAGCCCTGCTTGTTGCACTGTTGAAGGATCTGCGGATATGGTCAAGTGCATGTAGGGGTTCTATCATCATACCATTTTCTGCGGTAAAGTTATCGTCGGCTGAATTCGTTGCTGTTATTCCCGTGCCCCTGCAATAGTCAATATCTTACCGGACAGTTAAGGGGCTAAAAGTGGTTCTCAGTCTTCTCCTCGGATAAAGTGCTTTTGTCTAATAAATAACGAAGGCAGAAGGTCTGGCAGCCAGGAAGAAGATAGCATAACAGAGACTGACTTTGCGACATATTACTGAAAAATCCAGTGAATCAGTGGAATCAGGGAAATAATTTGGGAATGGCAGGACGCATCTCGTGTTTGTTATCCGGAAGACCATCAGGACAATACCGGAATGCGTCCCTGATTTACTATCTTGATTTTACATACTCGTCAACGGCCTGCGCCGCCTGTCTGCCCGCCCCCATGGCCAGGATGACCGTCGCCGCTCTCGCCGCCGTTTGACCTGAAAAAACTGGAGACCATATTCCGGCACAAGGTGATCAATATGCTCCTCGCCAGGTGAGCCGATCTCTCAAAAAGGCGGCCACTGCTCCATCTCCTTTTTTCAATCGCATCACCAGCCCCTGCTTATCAGTGGATAATATCACTTGACAGGCAAAAATGGCCCCCCTATACTCCGCTCCGTAAAAGCAATGTCATATCAAAAAAATGTCAATTAACAATTTTCATGATTGGTCAGGGTAAAATTCAACGCTACGAAAAGTGTTTCGTCCGACTCTGGAGAAATGAAGGATGAACCTTGTTCTCGATTCTATTACCAAAATAGTTGATGGCGAGACTCATCTCAACAATATAAGTCTGAAAATTGAAAGCGGGGCCACTAATGTCATTCTTGGTCATACCCTGGCGGGAAAGACGTCGCTCTTGCGCTTGATGGCCGGCCTCGATCGTCCCACGGCGGGCCGTATTCTGCTGGATGGAAAAGACGTCACCGGTCTGTTTGTCCGCAAAAGAAGCGTGGCCATGGTCTATCAGCAATTCGTGAATTATCCCTCCATGAATGTTTACAATAATATTGCCTCGCCTTTGAAAATGGGTGGCCTGTCCGCGGCGGAGATTGATCAAAAGGTCCGCAAAACGGCGGCGATGCTCCATATCGATAATCTGCTCGAGAGGCTGCCCGCCGAGTTGAGCGGTGGACAGCAGCAGCGCACGGCCATAGCCAGGTCTCTTGTTAAAGACGCTGAACTGTTGTTGCTCGATGAGCCTCTCGTGAATCTGGATTACAAACTGCGGGAAGAGTTGCAGGTGGAACTTCAGGAGATTTTTAAAGAGCGAAAGGCCATTGTTGTCTATACGACCACTGAACCGTCGGAGGCGTTGATGCTGGGCGGCAATATTGTGGTGCTGGATGAGGGATGCGTTTTGCAGACGGGCGCCACGCCTTATGTCTATCGTCGCCCGGCAACCACCCGGGTGGCTCAGGTATTCAGTAATCCGCCGATTAATTATCTCCCGGGCGTTGTTCAGGGACGTGTCGCCCGGCTGGGGCAGGACATTGACATCCCGATGGAAGGACATCTTCAGTCCGTACCGGAGGGAAAATATATCTTCGGCGTCCGCCCGAATCACCTGTTCCTAACCAATGGCAGTGAAAAAAACGCCGAAATCCGCGTGAAGGTGGCCTTGGCCGAAATCAACGGATCGGAAACATTCATTCATGTCAACCATGGAGAGATGCATCTGGTGGTGCAGGAAGACGGGATTCACCCCCGGCACATCGGGTCAGAAATAGCGGTTTATGTGAATCCCTGTTGTTTTTTTGTTTACGATGAAGCAGGACAGCTATTGGCGTCCCCTTTCCAGCGTGAATAAAAAAGGAGTCAGGCATGGCTCGAATTGAATTTGAAGATGTTGCCCACAGTTATTTGCGCAGGCCTCAAAAAGAGGCGGATTACGCGATAAAAACGATCCGCAATGTCTGGGATGACGGCGGCGCCTATGCCCTGCTCGGGCCCTCCGGCTGCGGTAAAACAACCCTGCTGAATATTATTTCCGGACTGCTGACCCCTACGAAGGGGAGGGTTTTATATAACGGAATAGACGTCACCTCTCTGCCGCCCGAGAAACGCAATATCGCCCAGGTCTTTCAGTTCCCGGTTTTGTACGACACGATGACCGTCTATGAAAATCTGGCCTTCCCGCTGCAAAACCGCCGCATGGATAAAAAGGAGATTCACCAAAGAGTCCATGAGGTGGCTGAAATCCTGGATTTAACGTCTTGTCTCCGGCACAAGGCCGCCGGTTTGGCCGCCGACGCCAAACAAAAAATATCGTTGGGACGAGGGCTGGTGCGCAGCGATGTGGCGGCCATTCTTTTCGATGAACCTTTAACGGTGATCGATCCCCACCTCAAATGGCATCTGCGGCGCAAGCTTAAAGAAATTCACGAGCAACTCAAACTGACCCTGATTTATGTGACGCATGATCAGATGGAAGCGCTTACCTTTGCGGACAAAGTGGTGATCATGTACGAAGGCGAAATCGTCCAAACCGGTACGCCCGAAGAACTGTTTGAAAATCCTGAACACAAGTTTGTCGGATATTTTATCGGCTCTCCCGGAATGAACTTCTTCGGATGTCATCTCGACGGCAATGTCGCTTATGTGGACGGCGTCGGAATAAAGCTGGAGGCGGGAACGGCGGATGCGGGGCAAAAGGCGCAAGGAACGCTGGAACTGGGCATTCGGCCCAAATATCTGGAAGTCAGTCCTATCCCCGTGGAAAATGGTCTTGAGGCCATCGTTAAGAATTTCGAAGATCTGGGAAGCTATAAAATTGCCACCATTCTCCTTAAGGATAAAACCTTGTATGCCCGATTGCCGGAAGATGTTCCTGTTGCCAGAGGCAGGGCCTGGATTGTCTTTCCGCCTCAAAAAATAAAACTTTACGCCGACGGAAGGCTGGTGAAATAGCGAGGAGGTGTGATGAACAAGTGGGAAAATAATCGAGCATGGTTTTTGACGATACCTGTTCTGATCATCGTGGCTTTCAGCGCCATTATACCGCTTATGACCGTGGTCAATTATTCGGTTCAGGATATTATGGGGCCAGGCCATAGTGTATTTGTCGGCACGGAAATGTTCAGAGCCGTGTTGCGCGACAGCCGTCTCCACGATGCTTTATGGCGTCAATTTTTATTTTCCGGTCTGGTACTCTTGATCGAAATGCCGCTGGGCATTCTCATTGCCCTGGCAATGCCGAAAAAAGGCTGGGGTGTATCTCTGAGTTTGGTTACGCTGGCCCTGCCGCTTTTGATTCCCTGGAATACGATCGGGACGATCTGGATGATCTTTGTCCGGCCGGATATCGGTTTATTCGGCGCCGCAATCAACAATGTTTTGGGCATAACCTTCGATCATACCAGAACACCAGGCGCTGCTTGGATCACCCTGATCCTGATGGAGGTCTGGCATTGGACGCCGCTCGTTGCCCTCCTGGCCTACGCGGGGCTGCGAGCAATTCCCGAGGTTTACCATCAGGCGGCAAAGATCGATGGCGCGTCGGCGTGGGCGACGTTTCGTTACATACAGCTGCCGAAGATGCGCGGGGTGCTAACCATTGCCTTGCTCTTGCGCTTTATGGACAGTTTTTTGATCTATGCGGAGCCCTTCGTACTCACCGGAGGAGGTCCCGGTAACGCGACCACTTTCCTGTCTATTTACCTGGTAAAACTTGCCACCGGGCAATTCGATCTGGGGATGGCCGGCGCCTTCTCGCTCATCTATTTTCTAATCGTATTGATTTTGTGTTTTCTTTTCTACCAGGTACTCCAGAACGTAGGGAAAGGAGCCAAACCACGATGAAGGGAAGAAAAAGAATAATCGCTCTGTCCATCTATTTTTTCCTGCTTCTTCTTCCGATCTACTGGATGCTCAATATGTCGCTGCGCACCAATGCGGACATCCTCAGTGTATTAACCCTTTATCCGGCCAATCTTACTTTTGACAACTACATCAAGATATTTACCGACTCCTCGTGGTACTCCGGTTACATTAACTCCATCATCTATGTCACCATTAATACCCTGATCTCGCTGACGGTGGCGCTGCCTGCCGCTTACGCCTTTTCGCGATACCATTTCGTAGGGGATAAACAGGTTTTTTTCTGGCTCTTAACCAATCGGATGGCGCCGGCCGCGGTTTTTCTTTTGCCTTTTTTCCAACTCTATTCGACGATCGGCATGATTGATACGCATATTGCGGTGGCGCTGGCGCACTGTCTGTTTAATGTACCTCTGGCGGTATGGATACTGGAAGGCTTCATGTCCGGCATTCCCCGGGAAATTGACGAGACGGCTTTCATTGACGGATACAGCCTGCCCAGATTTTTTATTATGATCTTTATTCCATTGATTCGCGCCGGTCTTGGCGTTACGGCGTTCTTCTGTTTTATGTTCAGCTGGGTGGAATTGTTGTTTGCCCGGACGCTCACGGTGACGAACGCAAAGCCTATCGCCGCGGTCATGACGCGGACCATCAGCGCCACTGGCCTGGATTGGGGCTTGATGGCCGCGGCCGGTATGCTCACCCTCGTGCCGGGCGCTTTGGTCATTTGGTTTGTCCGCAACCATCTGGCCAAGGGCTTTGCCCTGGGCCGGGTATAGAGGAGGCGAGGCGATGAGTTTGGAATGGATGTACTGGACCCTGCCTACGGCGATTTTTTTCATTGGTATTTTCCTCATCCTGATCGCCATGACCATTTGGCAAACGCTATCGCCTTCGGTCGGTCGACGCGGGTTTTTGCCGCTCACCACAACGCCCGGTGACCGGCTTTTCATCGGGCTTATCTGCGCGGCTTTCATTCATCTTGCATGGATTGGAATCACTGATCTGAGTCTTTGGATAATATTGCCTGTTGCGGTGGGTTGGATCATTGTTGTCATGATCTGGGGATAAAAAACATAAGGAAGATTTCAGCTTGCGCGGAGATCATGGCCTTCACTCCGGCAAGATGGAACGGGAAAAAAATCAACTATTGAGGGCCGGAAGAAGGAGGAAAGCAAATGAGACTTATGAGACTCACGAAGAGGACCCCGGGGGTGTTCTGGGGTGGTCTGGTGGCAGTGCTGTTGATCTTCTTCGCCGGTTCGGCAAGCGCGGACACGACCGCTGCTAAAAAGTGGATCGATAAAGAATTCCAGCCTTCCACCCTGACCAAGGCACAGCAGCTGAAGGAAATGGAATGGTTCATCAATGCGGCCAAGCCCTTTAAGGGTATGGAGATCAAGGTGGTGTCCGAAACGATCCCGACTCACGAATATGAATCGAAAGTGCTGACCAAGGCGTTTTATGAAATTACCGGCATCAAAGTCACGCACGACCTGATCCAGGAAGGCGATGTGATCGAAAAACTGCAAACACAATGGCTGTCGGGAAAGAATATTTACGACGCTTATGTCAACGACTCCGACCTGATCGGCACTCATTGGCGCTACCCCTATGTAGTAGTCTTGGAAGATTTCATGAAAGGCGAAGGCAAAGATGTGACGTTGCCAACGCTCGATGTGAACGATTTCATGGGGAAGTCTTTCACGACTGGTCCGGACGGCAAGCTCTATCAGCTTCCAGACCAGCAATTTGCCAACCTTTACTGGTTTCGCTACGACTGGTTCAAACGGCCGGATCTCAAAGAAAAGTTTAAGAAAATTTACGGTTATGAGCTGGGTGTGCCCGTCAACTGGTCGGCCTATGAAGACATTGCCGAATTCTTCAGCGTACACGTCAAGGAGATCGACGGGGTAAAAGTTTACGGTCATAATGACTATGGCAAGAAGGCCCCTGATCTGGGCTGGCGTTTTACTGATGCCTGGTTGTCCATGGCGGGAAATGGCGATAAAGGTATTCCTAACGGGAAGCCGGTTGACGAATGGGGAATTCGTGTTGATGAAAAAGACCGGCCGGTCGGCTCGAGTGTTTGTCGCGGTGGCGACGTCAATGGTCCCGCCGCCAAATACGCCCTTGGCAAATATATCGAATGGCTGGACAAGTACGCCCCTCCGGGAGCCCGCGGAATGGATTTTTATACCTATCTGCCATACCTGGCGAAAGGCAACGTCGCTCAGCAAATCTTTTGGTATACCGCCTTTGTCCCGGACATGGTTAAACCAGGTCCGACAGTCAACGCAGACGGGACGCCAAAATGGCGTATGGCCCCTTCGCCTCACGGCGCCTACTGGAAAGAAGGCATGAAGCTTGGCTATCAGGATTGCGGCGCCTGGACTCTCTTCACGAGTACGCCGCTGGAACGGCGCAAGGCCGCCTGGCTCTATGCGCAATTCACTGTGGCCAAGACCACCTCGCTGAAAAAGTCCCATGTTGGCCTGACGTTCATTCGCGACAGCGATATCCGTCACAAGTCCTTCACGGATCGCGCACCCAAGCTCGGGGGCTTAGTGGAATTCTACCGCAGTCCGGCCCGTGTCGCCTGGACGCCGACGGGCACCAATGTGCCTGATTATCCCAAAATGGCCCAGTTGTGGTGGCAGAACATCGGAGAAGCGTCTTCCGGCGCGATTAGCGTTGGCGAAGCCATGGACAATCTTGCCCGCGAGCAAGATGCCGTCATGGAACGTCTCGAGCGTTCGGGCATACAGGGTGACCGCGGACCAAAACTGAATCCCTGCGTAGATGAAAAGACCATGCTGGGCAGACCGGGTGGAGTGGCGCCGCAGGCTAAACTCGCCAATGAGAAACCGAAAGGTGAAACCGTCGATTACGACAAACTCATTGGCGCCTGGAAAGCGGGCCGTGTAAAATAATATTTTGAGGTAATCATTGGCTATCTGAGGTGCGCCAGGGGAAGTAATCCGGCCTCGGTTTGATGAGAAGATCAGTCAAACTGAGGCCGAAGCGCACACAGGAACATGGGAAATCAAAGAGGTTAAAGCGGCTGCTTTAACCTCTTTTTTTAAAGCGATCCTGATTTCATAGCCATTTAATTGGTGGTGCGGCAAAAACTCCCCAAACTGTCATCCCGGCGAAAGCAGGAATCCGGAAGTATATTAAAATACTGAATTCTTTACCCAGGATCGAGTCCGGGCAGGCTTTGATCCAAAGAAACGTAAATACCGGCAAAGCTAAAATTCCAGCTTCTCAAACTGGCCGTCATGGGTTCGATCCCCATCACCCTCTTCAATCGGCTTTTGTAAACCGTTTGTTTTTTCTTGCACTATTGTCTCTGCTGTGTTAGAGACCGTCAAAATCATCGAATGTTGTTGATGAGTGGGCTTGAGCCCACTTTTTTTTTCCCAGGGGGTAGGCCGGTGAATCACACGAAGATTTATGACGACGGGATCAGGGGCCTTGTCGAACCGGTAGTGGAATCCTTGGGGATGGAACTGGTTGATCTGGAATGCCTGTGGATGAATACCCGCTGGCTGGTCAGGCTTTATATAGACAGGACCGAAGGGGTCACCGTCGATGACTGCGCGCTTATAAGCAATCAGGTGGGTGATATTCTGGAGGTTCACAATGTGCCTGCAGAGCCGTTCACGTTGGAAGTATCTTCTCCCGGCCTGGATCGTCCGCTTTCACGGGATAAGGATTTTGTCAGGTACCGGGGTTCCCGGATAAAAGTGAAACTTGATCGGTCAGTCGAAGGGTCAAAGAATATTACCGGGGTGCTGTTGGATTATCTTGAAGAAGCACAGGAGGATAAAACTATCCTCCTGTCCGTATCCGATCGTTCCCTGAAGATACCCAGAAGCTGGGTAAAGAAGGCCAATCTGGTCTACGAATTTTAGTGATTTCGGGGAGGGCAATAACCCGAAAGTGGGAGGAATAGATGATACCGGAGCTTAAACGTCTGATTGAGCAGATGGGTAAGGACAGAGGTATAGAAAAGGAAGTCATCGTCGAGGCGCTGGAACTTGCGATGTTTACCGCCGCTCGTAAGAAACTGGGGCAGCATGTGGATATCGAGGCCCATTACAACGACGATGTCGGCGAAGTGGAGGTGTTCCAGTTCAAGACCGTTGTTGATAAGGTTATTGATCCGGAGATGCAGGTTTCTCTGAGCCAGGCAAGGAAGGAACTGGATGAGGGGGCGGAACCGGGCGACAGCCTGGGGATGAAGATAGAAACCGCCTCGTTTGGACGGATAGCCGTGCAGACGGCCAAACAGATCATCATTCAGCGGGTCAAGGATGCCGAACGAGATAACATCTATGAGGAATTCAAGGATAAAAAGGGCGACCTGGTCAATGGCTTCGTCCAGAGATTTGATGGCGGGAATATAATAATTAATCTGGGCCGGGCGGAGGCGATTGTCCCCCTGTCTGAACAGATTGCCCGGGAAACCTTCAAGCGGGGAGAGAGGATAAGGGGGTATATTTTTGATATCAAAAAGATATCCAGGGGACCCCAGGTCTATGTCTCCCGGACTCATCCAGGCTTTCTTAAGGCCCTCTTTGAGGTTGAAGTTCCGGAAATTGCCGAAAAGATGATCGAAATAGTGGGTGTTGCCCGCGAGCCCGGGAAGAGATCTAAAATGGCAGTCCGGTCGTGGGATCGGGATATTGATCCGGTCGGCGCCTGCGTCGGGATGAGAGGTTCCAGGGTGCAGGCGGTGGTCCAGGAACTAAGGGGAGAGAAGATTGACATCATCCCCTTCTCGGAAGACCAGGCCAAGTATGTTTGTGCAACCCTGGCTCCCGCCAAGGTCAGCAGGGTGCTGGTCGACGATTATCACCATGCCATGGTGGTAATCGTTCCCGATGATCAGCTTTCGCTGGCCATCGGGAAGAGCGGGCAGAATGTACGGCTCGCCGTCAGGCTGACCGGCTGGAAGATAGATGTAAAAAGCGAAGCGACGGCGGCGGCGGGTGAGGAGGAGGGGCGTAGCGCCCTGATGAAGATACCCGGCATCGGCCAGGTGACCGCGGAGCGGTTGTACAATCACGGGTTGAGAAGCATAGCCATGATCGCCGCGGCGTCCATTGAAATGTTGTCTGAGATCCCCGGCGTGGGGGAGAAGGCGGCGCTCAACTGGATCGGGGAAGCGGTGAAGCTCATGGAAGATCAGTCGGCCAGCCTTAGGGAATAGGCCGTTTTTTATTTACGGGTTTGAGGATTGGGGCATGTCTAAAAAACGGGTTTACGAGTTAGCCAAGGAACTGGGCATAGATAACAAAGAGATCATCACTCGCATGGAGAAGCTTGGTATAGCCGTAAAATCACATTCCAGCTCCCTGGAAGATGCTGAAGTGGAAAGGATCGAAAGGGAATTGCGAGTCAAAGAGCCTCAGGAAGTGGTGGAGCAGCGGATCAAATCTACCGTCATCAGGAGAAGGGCGGTGCGTACCACGGCAGAGGAAGCTGAATTGCATCCGGAAGCCCCGGACCACGAGGCGCAGGCAGAAGCCTTCCACGAAGAGCAGAAGACAAAGCCTGCAGAGAAGCCTGCCCAACCCGTCCTGGAGACCCCGGGAAAGAAGGCGCCCCCTGTGGAGACGGCTCAGACCGTTCCGGAGATTACGCCAACAGCCGAAACAATTCCATATGAACCCAAGTTGCCAGTCAAGCCGGAGGGGGAAATCGCCCCTGTTGAGGTCAAACCGCCACCGGAAGATCGAACGGCGACACCGGTTGAAATTATAGCGAAAGGTGAGACAACTCCGGAAAAGGCTGCCGCCAAGCCAGTCATCCCGGTGCGAAGAGCAGGAGTTCCTTTTCAGACGGAAGGGAGGAAACCGCTGCCCGAAGAAAGAAGGGGATTTGAAAGGCCGCAGGTGACGCCTCCTGTTCAGGCGCGCCCCAAGGAACAGGCGCCGCCGGCGCCGCCGTCCGCGCCCTTCCGGCGGGAAGAGGGCAGACCCCCCTATCAAAGGAGGGATGGCGCCCCGACCCCCGCAAATAGACCGCAGACCACCTCCCCGGTGGGCCGGAGGGATGACCGGACGGGTCCCCCTCGTCCCTACACTCCGTCGCCCTCGGGACCCCCTCGTCCCTACACCCCGTCGCCCTCGGGACCTTCCCGTCCCTATTCACCGCCGGCAGTCGGCGGGAGGAGGGATGGCCGACCGTTCCCATCTGCTGCGCCTCCGTCCAGCCCCGGGCATCTCGAAAAGCCCCGCAGGGACCAGCCTGACCGTTTCAAGGGGAAGGGCAAGAAGCCTGCTGAGACTTTTTCCGCTGACTCGGTAGCCGCCAAGAAAAAGGCCGCCTTGGTTAAGGTACCGGAGTTACGAACCCTTATCGCGGATCCAGATAAGCTTGATACCAGCGAAAGACCTCCCAGATGGCGCGAAGAGAAGAAAGCCCCGTCAGTAAAGACGATGAAGAAGACGGTTATTACGGTTCCCAAAGCGATAAAGAGAAGGATCAAGGTAGGAGAGGCCATCACCGTGGCGGAATTGGCCAAGAAGATGGGCGTGAAAGCAGGTGAGATTATCAGCAAGTTGATCGCGCAGGGTCTCATGGTTTCCATAAACCAGCCCATTGATTTTGATACCGCCACGTTAATCGCCGCTGATTTCAGTTACCAGGTTGAACAGGCGGGAGATGGGTATGAAGATATGGTCCCCAAGGTTGAATCACCCTCCGCCAATTTGAAACCGCGGGCGCCGGTGGTGACCATTATGGGACACGTCGATCACGGCAAGACCTCGCTGCTGGACGCGGTGAGGGAAACCAATGTGATTGACGGGGAGGCGGGGGGCATTACCCAGGCCATCGGCGCATATCATGTCCAGATTAAGGGACGGGATATCGTATTCCTCGACACGCCCGGTCATGAGGCGTTTACCGCAATGCGCGCCCGGGGCGCCCAGGTAACGGATATCGTAGTCCTGGTGGTTGCCGCCGACGACGGAGTCAAGGAACAGACCATTGAGGCGATCAATCATGCCCGGGTAGCCGCTGTTCCTATCCTGGTGGCAGTGAACAAGATTGATAAACCGGGCGCGGATACTGAAAAAATCAAACAGGTTTTGACGGAATACGATCTCCTGGCGGAGGAGTGGGGCGGCGAGACCATCTTTTGCGAGGTATCGGCGAAAAAGAAACAGGGGATTGAGGAACTGCTGGAAATGATCCTGCTCCAGGCGGACATGATGAATCTTCAGGCTGATCCTGACCGTCCGGCCAGGGGTATTATTATTGAGGCGAAACTCGATCGGGGCCGGGGACCTGTGGCCACCGTGCTGATCCAGGAGGGCACCCTGAATGAGGGGGATGCCTTCGTTTCCAAGGCAGAGTCGGGCAGGGTTCGCGCCCTGATTAACGATCAGGGGAAAAGGGTAAAGACGGCCGGTCCTTCCATGCCGGTGGAGGTCATCGGTTTTTCCGGGGTCCCCCATGTTGGTTCGGAATTTGTCTGCGTGGAAGATGAAAAGAAGGCCCGCGATATTGGTGAATACTGGATCAGGAAAGAGCGCGAAAAGGACATGAGGTCTTCCGCGAAGATTACCCTGGAGCAGCTCTATGAAAAGATCAGAGAGGGAGTGAAGGATTTTAACGTCATTATCAAGGGCGATGTCCAGGGATCGGTGGAGGCCCTGTCGGAATCTTTGGGGAAGCTCAGCACCTCTGACGTGAAGCTGGGGATTATACATAACTCCACGGGGGCCATTACAGAAACAGACGTAATGCTGGCCTCCGCGTCAAATGCGATCATTATCGGCTTTAATGTGCGGCCAGACGGACGGGTGGCGGAACTGGCGGAACAGGAAGGGGTCGATATCAAACTTTACGATATTATCTACAATGCCATCGCGGATGTGAAGGCAGCGATGGAGGGTGTGCTGGATCCGATCTTCAAAGAGGTGGTGCATGGCCGGGCCGAGGTGAGGAATATCTTTAAGGTCCCCAAGATCGGGACGGTGGCCGGGTGTTATCTCAACGAGGGGAAAATAGTCCGTAATCACCGGGTCAGGCTGATCAGGGACGGTGTGGTGGTTTATGATGGGAATATCCATTCCCTGAAACGTTTCAAGGACGATGTGAAGGAAGTATTGGCCGGGTTCGAATGTGGAATCTCCATCGATGGTTTTAACGACATTAAGATGGGGGATATCATTGAAGGATACCTGAAGGAACAGGTGGAACGCATTCCTCAATGAACAACGATCAATGATCAATGAACAATGATCGTTGATAATTGATAATTGATATGGTCGTGGGGGTTGGAATCATCGAATTGTGGCTGGGCGACTGCATGTCCCTCAAGGAAAAGAGGAGTCTGCTCAGCCGGCTCTTAAGCAGAACCAGAAACGAGTTCAACATCACCCTCGCGGAGGTTGGCGCCAATGATGAGTGGCGGAGGGCCATTATCGGGTTCTCCACGGTGGGCAACGATCGACGCCATATCAATGGCCGGATGAATTGCGTTCTTGGCTTTATCGAAAGGCTCAACCTCGCGGAGATTGCCGCCTCCAGGTTCGAGATCTTGAATTTTAACACCGAATCCATTTCCAGAGGATACGGGGAAGATAAGTATGACGAACTATAAAAGGGCCGACCGGGTGGCGGACCTGATCAGAAGTGAAATTTCCGATATCTGCATGAGGCAGCTCAGGGATCCCCGGGTCGGGTCAATTACCATTACCGATGTCCATGTGACTGATGATCTGAAGATTGCCAAGATCTTCTTTGTCCGGATGGGCCAGGACGATTGCCCTCCGGAGACTAGAAATGGTCTCGACAGGGCAAGGGGCTTCTTGAGGCGGGAGTTGGGAAAGAGGCTCCAGTTGCGCCTTGTGCCGGAGCTGAACTTTGTATTCGATGAAACCTTTGTCCACGGAAGTCGTATTGAGAAACTGCTCGCAGAGGTGCGCGCTGAGGGAGAGCAGGATGGTTAACAGGGTTGTGGAATCGATAGAAAGGGGTAAGCGGTTCCTCGTTACAAGCCATATAAGACCGGATGGCGATGCCCTCGGTTCGGAGTTAGCCCTCTACCATGTTCTGCGTGGATTGGGCAAACAGGTTGTGGTCTATAACCAGGATGAGTCCCCCGAAAACTACCGTTTCCTTCCCGGGGCGGATGCGATCCATCATACCCTCCCAGCTCTCCATGATTTCGAGGCGGCCTTCATCCTCGATTGCGGCGAGATGGAAAGGGTAGGCAAAGAAGGGCAGCGGATAAGGCAGATACCCACCCTCGTGAACGTGGACCACCATCTGACCAAAGGCGAGTTTTGCGATATCACCGTTAACGACCCTTCAGCCAGCTCAACCGGGGAGTTGCTCTACCGGATTTTCCGGGAGATGTCCCACCACATCCCGGCGGAGGCGGCCAATTGTCTTTACGCGGCGATCCTCACCGACACGGGAGGGTTCCGTTATGCCTGCACGGAAAAGGAAACGATGTTGGCCGCGGGAGAACTCATCGGCTATGGCGCCAATCCCCAGTGGCTTTCCGAGAATATCTACGAAAACAATTCTCCGGTAAAGCTTTTCCTGATGAAACGGGTTATTGAAACCCTCGATATCGAAACCGACAGCAGGATAGGATCCCTTGAGGTGCGCCAGAAGGCCTGCGAGGAGGTTGGCGCCCGACCGGAACACACGGATGGCCTGGTGGATCTGCCCAGATCGGTCCGGGGTGTTGAGGTGTCGGTACTTTTCACGGAAGCCTCGGATGGTCTTGTCAAGGTTTCCCTCCGTTCAAAAGACAGGATCAATATTGAGCCCCTGGCCCGGAGTTTCGGTGGCGGCGGGCATATGAATGCCGCGTCTTGTCGGATCGGGGGAGATATGGCGCTGGTCAAGAAAAGGGTGTTCCAGGCCCTGCGGGAATCCCTTGATGAGCAGGGATTTCATGGTAACAGGGGATCTTGACGAACTTGTGAAAAGCCTAATAATTTACCAGATACGACGGCTTCGGTGGAACAGGGCGGAACTTCCCCCCGGGGGCGGATGCTGCCGATGAATGGCGTTATTATAATCGACAAGCCGGCGGGAATGACATCCCGTGATGTGGTCGATGTTGTCCAGAAGAGGCTGGGGGTGAAGAAGGCCGGTCATGCGGGAACCCTCGATCCCCTGGCCACAGGGGTGCTGGTGGTCTGCATAAATGAGGCGACAAAGCTGGTCCAGTTCCTGTCGCAGGACCATAAGGAATATGAAGGGACGATGATCCTGGGGTTGAGAACAGACACCTGGGACCGGGAAGGCAAAAGCCTCGCGCAGGAAGAACCCCGGGTTGACGAATCCGAGATACAGGAGGCCATCCGGGCCTTCCGGGGGAAGAGAACACAGGCGGTGCCTGCCTATTCGGCCGTTAAATATCGGGGTAAACCGTTATACAAGTGGGCCAGGCAGGGCGCCCAGGTGGAGGTACCGGCCAGAGCGGTAGAAATACACAGGCTGGATTTGATCGGGGTGGATCTTCCCTATGTCACTTTCAATGTGTCATGTTCCAAGGGTACCTATATCCGCTCACTTTGCCATGAGATCGGGGAAGTCATTGGTTGCGGCGCCTGCTTGTGGTCTCTGCGACGGACCAGGAGCGGGACCTTCTCTCTTCAGAACGCCCTGCCCCTGGAGGTGTTGGACGATGCGGATTTTGTTGCTTCCGGACGCGACTTTCTGATCTCTATGGCAGATGCCCTGCCTTTGCTGCAAAGCATTGAAATTGACCAGTTTATCGAGGAGGGCTTGAGGTTGGGAAGACAGCCCTCAGCGGGAAACCTGAAAAACATTCATATGCCTTTATTTGCCAAGGGAGATGTGATAAAGTTTGTCGCCGCGGGAGGGGGCTTGGTGGCCGTGGCGGAAACCCTTTATGGGACTGATGATCTGGCCTCTCTTCCCCCGGGCAGCCAGGTGGCAAGGGTATTACGGGTGTTCGGCACAGAGAACTGAAGGAAGATGCTCTCGTCAAAAGCCGTAAAAGTCTTCAATTTAGGACGGCTTTGTAAAAAGGCCGCAGGCAAGGCGCACAAATCCTGAGGAATGAGGCGTCGGGGACATGTTCCGGAAGCCCGAAGGGATCGGAACGTGTCCCCGGAACACGCCGCAGTGACGAAGGATGCAGTGCAACGCAGCATCCGGACTTTTTATGAAGTCGTCAAGGAAACAGCCTACAATTTGTCAAGAGGGAGGAAAAAAGGTGTTAGATACTGATAAGAGACAGGAAATAATGGGCAATTTTCAACTGCACAAGACGGATACAGGATCTCCCGAGGTCCAGATTGCACTGCTGAGCGCCAGGATCACCTATCTGACCGAGCATTTCAAGACCCACAAGAAAGATCATCACTCCCGCCGCGGTCTGCTGAAGCTGGTGGGACAAAGACGAAGAATGCTTGATTACCTGAAGAACAAGGAAGTGGAGCGCTACAGAGCTGTTATCCAAAGGTTGGGCCTGAGAAAATAGGTATGTCGAGGCTCTTGAGATGGGGCATGGCCCCCTTTGCGGAGCCGTGCTTTTACGGGGTCTCCTATCCCGGACTTGTGGACAATCGTGAAGCGAAGTCGTGGAATCGGGACTGTCCCCTTAGACGC
>JAXMLI010000306.1:0-3358 GCA_034368785.1 Smithellaceae bacterium
TGAATCATGTAATCCACCTGCAAGTAATTGATATATTACGCGATTCGTACCACTTCAAAGAACAGATGTCAAGGTAAATATGGCAATATTATAAATTATTGTAAGGTGTTACACTAATCTGACTTTTTACGAGGTCATCAAGATTGACGACTTCGCAAAAAGTCTGAAAACCTCACGTTTTGTCATTCACGCGTAGGCGGGAATCTAGTGAATTCAATTACTTCTGGATTCCCGCCTACGCGGGAATGACGCCTTGGGAACTTTTTACGAAGTCGTCAGACTTAATCATTTGGCTTGATGATTACCTTGATCGACTCGTTACCCTCCATTACCAGCCGGAACCCTTCGGTGATTTCGTCCAGGGGCAGTTTATGGGTGATCATATCATCCACGCGGATGGTTCCCGTTTTCAGGAGGTTTATCGCCTCAACGATATCCGGCGGCCCGCAATAATAGGAAGTGAGAATTTTAACTTCTTTGGTCCAGAAATCATTTATCGGTATGGTGACCTGCCTTTCAGGGTCGGGCACCGCAAAAAAGACAATAACACCGCCTTTATCCACACACTTCCAGGCCTGTTCAACCGCGGAAATTGCCGAAGCGCACAGGATGACAACATCCGCCTTTTTCCTGTTTTCCGCAATCAGCCGCTCCACAACATCGTCTGCCGCATCGATGACAACTTCCGCGCCAAATCCGGCGGCGAGTTCCCGTCTTTTTCCGTTTATATCGGTGGCGATTATCCGGCATTTTTTTGCCTTGGCAAGTTTGACCTGGAGCAGCCCGGACATGCCGCAGCCAATTACCATGACGGTCTGGCCCTCACTCACACCGGCCAGTCGCTGGGCCCTGACGACACAGGCCAGCGGTTCTATAAGCGTACTTTGATCATAGGTGATATTCTCCGGCAAACGATAGACGCCGCTCTCCACCAGGGGTTGCGGAACAAGAACATATTGGGCAAATCCCCCCGGGAGCCTTGCCGCAATAGCTGAGCAAACCGGGTAATGCCCGTTTGCGCAGTAATCACATTTCATGCACGGTACTTTAGGGGCAATAAAAACCCTCTCTCCGGGTTTATATCCTTTTACAGACTCTCCGACTTCACAAATCTCGGCGCCAATTTCATGCCCCTGCACCAGCGGCGCTCTCGGTAAACGATACCATTCAACGATATCACTGCCGCAGATGCCCGAGGAGATAACTTTAACCAGCATCTCAGCCGGGCCAGGCTTGGGGGTCGGGACAACTTCTATTCTGATATCACGGTTATTGTACCATTTAGCTACTTTCATAAATCACACCAGATTGGATGAACGACGGGAGATTGAGTAAGGGTTTAATCCTGGTTTTTCATAACTGCTCAGGTTGTTTAGGCTGTAGGCCGACGTCACAAAATAGGTCAGGCGTCCCGCCTGACCGGCCAAGAAGATGGCGGGAACCATTAATCATCGACTGTCAGGCGGGACGCCTGACCTATGATAAATGGGCTCGCCCGGCGCTTTCCTTCAGTCTAAATGCCTACTGTCTGCCTACCTGAGCAGTTACGGTTTTTCAACGTATTGTAAAGATCAAAGGCCTTCTCCGGGGTCTCATTATTGTGGACAACCGCGCCCACGGCCTGAATCATGGCAGCAGGCGACTCTGACTGGAAGATGTTGCGCCCCATATCCACACCGCTCGCCCCCTGCTGAACGGCATTGTAAGCCATGGTCAGGGCATCCAGCTCGGGAATTTTTTTCCCCCCCGCCATGACAATCGGTACGGGACAGGAGGCCGTGACCGTTTCAAAGCCCTCATCGATATAATATGTTTTGATGTAATGCGCTCCCAATTCCGCACAGATTCTGGTCGCCAGCCGGAAATAGCGGGCATCCCGGGCCATATCCTTGCCCACGGCGGTAACAGCCAGCGTGGGAATGCCGAATCGTGTTCCAATATCCACCATCTTCGTCATATTAATGATAGATTCCCTTTCATATTCGCCGCCGATAAATACCTGCACGGCCATGGCACACACATTGAGACGGATGGAATCCTCGATATCGACGACGATTTGCTCGTTGGAAAGCTCCTTGAGTACACTGGTCCCCCCGGAAACCCTGAGCACGATGGCTTTCGTAGAGGATGGCGGGACAATACTCCTCAGAATGCCCCTCGTCAGCATCAACGTATCGGCATAAGGCACCAGCGGCAGGATGTTGATATCAATGCGTTCCAGTCCCGTTGTGGGGCCCTGGAAATAACCATGATCGATCGCCAGCATGACCGTCCGACCGCTTTTGGCATTGAAAATCCGCGCTAACCTGTTTTTCATCCCCCAATCCAGGGAGTTGGATCCTTTCAGAAAAAATCCCTCTGTTTCCTGGGGACGTTCGGTATAAAACCTCTTCGCCTCGTTGAGTTCATCCATGTCCGGCATCTGGTTGTCTCCTTTCAATGTTCCGCTGGTTGATTTCGAGAAATTCTTACAATTAAATAGCAGAATGGTCAACAATATTAGAGAATATGTTGCTCCAGCGGAAAGCTGGTCCTGTCGGGACAAAATGGCAAGACCATTCGACATTACGACTCTTTCCCCAATCATACCTTCACATAGCATCACTTGAAAACACCCTGTTTCACCGATAAAATCGGCACTATAGCGGGACAAAATAACCCGCATAGAAAAAGGGGCTACAGGATAAACTCTGTAACCCCTTTAATTTTGGCTCCCCAGCGCGGACTCGAACCACGGACATGGTGGTTAACAGCCACCCGCTCTACCGACTGAGCTACTGAGGAATATTGCTTATTTGCTCCGAAAGAGGGAGGATTTATATGCCACTCTCCCGGAAAAATCAATCATTCTTTTTCCGCTTATACCCAGGATACGGAATGTTCCACCTTGTTGAGCAGCTTCTTCAGCTCAAGATCCACCCGCTTCTGGATCAGCTCGATCTGATCCGGGGTAAGATGGCGGAACCGGCCCTGGGGTTTGACGTAATCCTTGATCGGGGTGAGCGTTTCCGGGAGATCGACGGTGATTTTATAAACGCCGTTTTCCACCTCATAGAGGGGGAAGAAGCCCGATTCATGGGCCACCCGGCCAAGTTGAATGCAGGTCTCCGAGCTGGACCGCCAGCCGGTGGGACAGACGGCAAGGCAATGGATATAGGAGGGGCCCTCCACTTCCCGGGCCTTTTTGATCTTGTTCATCATGTCGTCGGGATAACTGGGGCAGCAGGTGGCCACGTAGGGCAGGTTATGGGCAACCATGATCTCCGCCATATTCTTTTTCCAGGTCCTGTTGCCCGGAATTGCCGAGCCAGCCGGCGACGTGCTTGCCGACGCCATGAAAGGCGTCGCGCCGCTGCGC
>JAXMLI010000307.1:0-4264 GCA_034368785.1 Smithellaceae bacterium
CTCGTCATTGCGGCGTACGGTAAAGTACGCCTCATTCCTCGGGATTTGCGCGCCTTGCCTGCGGAACTTTTTACAAATCCGTCCCGAAACAGACGTTTTTATGACTTTTTACGAGGTCGTCCAATGAGGACTAAACACTCAGCACTCTGCACTCAAAACAGGAGGTAAGAAGATGACGGGAATAACTTCATACGGCGCCTATATCCCCCGGCTGAGGCTGAACCGGATGGCCATCTTTCAGGCCATGGGCTGGTTCGCCCCGGCGATCATCATGGTGGCCCAGGGGGAGCGCTCCATGTGCAACCACGACGAGGATGCCCTGACGATGGCGGTGGCGGCGGCCCGGGACTGCCTGACAGGGAAAGACAAGGCCCTTGTGGATACCAGTTACCTATGTTCTACCACCCTCCCCTTCGCCGATCGGCAGAACGCGGGGATCCTTTCCACCGCCCTCAATCTCCCAAGCGACCTGATGACGGCGGATTTCACCTCTTCCCTGCGGGCGGGCACTACGGGTCTCCTGACCGCCCTGGACGTCGCCCAGGGGGGAAGGCGGGAAAACATCCTCGTCACCGCCTCTGATAAGCGTGAGACAAAGCCCGGCTACTTCTACGAGATGTGGTTCGGTGACGGCGCCGCCTCCCTGTTGGTCGGTCATGACGAGGTCATCGCCGAGTTCCTGGGTTCGCACAGCGTTTCTTACGATTTCGTCGATCATTACCGGGGGGCGAACCACCGCTATGATTACATGTGGGAGGAGCGCTGGGCCAGGGAAGAGGGTTACGCCAAGATCATTCCGGAGGCCGTCACGGGCCTCTTGAAGAAGCTCAATATGACCATGGCCGACGTGGACAAGCTGGTCTTCCCCTGCCTCTTCAAGGCGGAACACCAGGCGATCGCCAGGAACCTGGGGGCAAAGCCTACGCAGTTGGTGGACAACATGCACGAACAATGTGGCGAGACCGGCGCGGCCCATTCCATTCTTATGTTCATCTCCGCTCTGGAGCAGGCCGAGCCAGGCCAGGGAATCCTGTTGGCCGGGTTCGGCCAGGGTTGTGACGCGCTTTATTTCCGGGTAACGGATAATATCCGGAAACTCGCCTCCCGCCGGGGGGTGGCAGGCTCGCTCGCCAACAAGAAAACCAGCGACAATTACCTTAAATTTCTAAAGTTCCGCGGATTGATCGAACCTGAAATGGGCATCAGGGCGGAGGCCCCCACCCAGACGGCCATGAGCGTCCTCTGGCGAAACCGCCAGATGATCCTCGGGCTGGTGGGCGGCAAATGCCGGGACTGCGGCACCCCCCAGTTCCCCAGGATGGATATCTGCGTGAACCCCGCCTGCGGCGCCGTCCACAGTCAGGATGACCATGAATTTGCCCAGGCGTCAGGGAGCGTCAAGACCTTTACCGGTGATATGCTGGCCGTCTCCATGGACCCGCCCTCCATCTACGGGATGGTTCAATTTGAGGGCGGCGGCCGTTTCATGGCCGATTTTACCGATTGCGAACTGGCGGAGATGAAAGTGGGAATGCCGGTGGCCATGTCCTTCCGCCGTCGCTTCACCGACGATGAGCGGGGATTCTCCGGTTATTTCTGGAAAGCCGTTCCCCTGACGGGGGCCGCGGCGGTGCCGAAAATCCGCTTTGACGACCGGGTAGCGGTGGTTACCGGCGCCGGGGGAGGACTGGGGCGGGTCTATGCCCTGGAACTGGCCCGACGGGGTGCCTGCGTTGTAGTGAACGATTTCGGCGGCCGGCGGGATGGTGTGGGCGGCGGCTCTTCCAGCCCGGCGGATGAGGTGGTACAGGAGATCATCGCCCTGGGCGGCCAGGCGGTAGCCAACTATGACAATGTGGCGACTCCCGAAGGCGGCGAGGGGATCATCCAAAGCGCCCTGGCCAAGTTTGGCCGGGTGGATATCCTCATCAACAATGCGGGCATCCTGCGGGACAAGAGTTTCGCCAAGATGGACGGGGAAAGCTGGCAGGCGGTGATGGATGTCCACCTGAACGGCGCCTGCCATGTCACCCGGCCTGCCTTCCGGGTCATGAAAGAGCAGGGTTACGGCCGGATCATCATGACCACCTCGGCGGCCGGGCTTTACGGCAACTTCGGCCAGACGAACTACAGTGCGGCCAAGATGGGGCTCGTGGGACTGATGAACACCCTCAAACTGGAGGGACAGAAGTACAATATCCTCGTGAACACGCTGGCGCCCATGGCCGCCTCCCGGCTGACGGAAGACATCATGCCGCCGGAGATCTTCCAGAAGATGGCGCCGGAATTCATCGCCCCGATCGCCCTTTACCTCTCTTCGGAACAATGCCGGGAGACGGGCCAGATATTCAACGCGGGCGCCGGTTTCTTCAGCCGGGCCGCAATCATGACCGGCCCCGGCGCCCAGGTGGGGGATCGGATAAACCCGCCCACGGTGGAGGATATTCGGGATAACTGGGAAAAGATCAACTCGCTTTCGCCGCTCCGGGAGTTCAATGAGGCAGGTGCGGCGATCATGGCCCTCCTGGCCCCGCCCGCCGCGGCAAAGGAAACGGAAGGTAAACAGACCGGGGCGGCCCTGGATGTCCGGGGGATATTCCAGCTGATGCCACAGGCCTTCAACGCCTCGGCGGCGGCGGGCAAGGACCTGGTCTTCCAGTTCCATATCTCGGGGACCGGCGGCGGCGACTGGCAGGTGGCGATCAAAGACGGGGCCTGCCGGGTCGCCGAGGGAACAGCGGAAAAGCCCACCACCATCATAAAAATGGCCGATCAGGACTTCCTTGAGCTGATCGCGGGAAGACTCGACGGGATGAAGGCCTTCAGTGCCGGCAAGCTCAAGGTCGAGGGGGATGTGATGAAATCTCAGCTTATCGGGAAGCTTTTTTCTTTCCAGGGGAAATGATAGGCTGAAGGCTGTTAGCTGTAGGATGGGCAAAGGCGGTTTCATGCCGTGCCCATCATTGCCGGAATCGCCACTGAAATTGATGGGCACGCTCCGCTTTGCCCATCCTACGGGCTACAGCCTGTCTACTAAAGGAGGTACTTACCATGGCTTCAGGGATAAAAGATAAGGTGGCCATCATCGGCATGGGTTGCACCAAATTCGGCGAACGCTGGAATATGGGGGCGGAAGGGCTGATGGTAGAGGCCTTTCAGGAATGCCTGGCCGACGCGGGCATAGAAAAGAAGGAGATCCAGGCGGCCTGGCTCGGCACCTGTATGGATGAGATTAATGTGGGAAAGAGCGCCACTTCCCTGGGGGTCACCCTGCGCCTTCCCAACATCCCCATCACGCGGACGGAGAATTTCTGCGCCACGGGGACCGAGGCCTTCCGCGGGGCCGTCTATGCCGTGGCCTCCGGGGCCTACGATATCTGCCTCGCCCTGGGGGTGGAAAAGCTCAAGGATACGGGTTATGGCGGGCTTCCCAGCGCGGGGTCCAATTTTGGCTCCCTCTCCTGGCAGTGGTTTCCCAATGCCAGCGCCCCCGGCCTCTTTGCCCAGCTCGCCTCGGCCTACGGCGCCAAGCACGGGATTTCCGAGGGAGACCTGAAACGGGCCATGGCCCATGTCTCCATGAAGAGCCATGCCAATGGCGCCCTGAACCCCAAGGCCCACCTGCGCAAACCCGTTACCATCGAACAGGTTTTGGCCGCCCCCATCATCGCCCACCCTTTGGGTCTCTTTGATTGCTGCGGGGTAAGCGACGGGGCCGCCTGCGCGATTGTGACCACGCCGGAGATCGCCCGGACCCTGGGGAAGAAGGAACTGGTCTCGGTCAAGGCGATCCAGCTCGCGGTGAGCAGCGGCTATGAAGGAGGGTTTAACGAGTGGGACGGGGAACATTTCGTCACCACGAGCAAGTGCAGCAGCCGGGCCTATGAAGAGGCGGGGATCGGCAATCCCCGGGATGAGATCAGCATGATGGAACTCCATGACTGTTTCTCGATCACCGAACTGGTCACCTACGAAGACCTCCATATCTCCAAGCGGGGCGAGGCATGGAAGGACGTTCTGGGGGGCTTCTATGACCGGACCGGAACCATTCCCGCCCAGATCGACGGCGGCCTGAAGTGCTTCGGCCATCCCATCGGGGCCTCGGGTCTCAGGATGATCTACGAGATGTACCTCCAGCTCCTGAATCGAGCCGGGGAACGTCAACTAAAAGACCCCCGCTATGGCCTGACCCACAACCTGGGCGGGTTCCCCCATCAGAATATCTGCGCGATTTCGATCATCGGCCGGCACGGGCATTGACGCC